>JAGGWO010000054.1 GCA_021157485.1 Sulfurimonas sp.
AGATTTTGAGAAGCTTGCATTTAACTGCTTGTCAAAAATACTAAGAGTTCATTTCCTTTACAAACTCTGCAATTCTAGAAATACCATCACGGATAGTATCTATATCAGTAGCAAAGCTAAGTCTGAAATAGCCCTCACTTCCAAACGCAACACCAGGAACAACTGCCACACCTTTGTCAGCTAAAAGACCTTTTGCAAACTTCATAGAGTCAGAAGTAACTTCTTTAATGTTTACAAATAGATAAAAAGCACCATCTGGTTTAAGTACGCTTAATCCATCTATGTTATTAATGAGTACAGTTGCTTCATCTCTACGCTTAATAAATGCTTTTCTCATCATTGCTATATCAGCATCAGCACTACCATCAAGACCAGCGATAGCTGCCATCTGAGTGATTGAGTTGATATTTGATGTACTTTGTGATTGAAGCTTTTTAGTCGCTTTGATTAACTCTGTATCTGCTGCAGCCATATAGCCAAATCTCCAACCAGTCATTGCAACTGATTTAGAAAGACCGTTGATAGTTACAGTACGTTCGTACATATCTTCACTCACCGCAGCACATGAAGTAAACTCACCCTCATAAGTAAGTTTTTCATACATCTCATCAGATGCAACGATGATATCAGTTCCTTCTAAGACTTTTCCAAGTGCTACTAACTCTTCTTTTGTATAGATAGAACCAGTTGGGTTAGATGGAGTTGTAAGGACAAGCATTCTTGTCTTAGCAGTAATAGCATCTTTTAACTGCTCTGGTGTGATTTTAAAACCATCAGTATCATGAGTCTCTATCTCAACAACTTTACCGCCACAATACTTAACTAACTCAGGATAAGTAACCCAGTAAGGAGCAGGGATAATAACTTCAGCACCATCTTGAATAACTGCTGAAAAAAGGTTAAATAGAGAATGTTTAGCACCATTGTTAGCAATAACTTGATTTGTAGCATACGTTAAGCCATTATCACGCTTTAGCTTGTTTACAATAGCTTCTCTTAGCTCTGGGTAACCATCAACGGCAGTATATTTTGTATAGTTGTTGTTAATAGCATCAATTGCAGCATCTTTGATAACTTGAGGAGTTCCAAAGTCAGGTTCACCAGCAGAAAAACTTAAAATGTCTTTTCCTTCAGCCTTAAGTTCTTGTGCCAAAGTAGTAATAGCGATAGTAATTGATTCAGATAGTGTGTTTATGCGGTCAGTTAGCATAGATACCTCCAATAAAATATTAGAACTATTATACTAAAATAATAATGTATATAACTTTAGACGAAAGAACTTCTGCCTCTTTTGAGGCTAGCTTTAGTGCCAAAGCGGCTAGCGCTTAGTGTATGGGCTTTTGCTCATATACTAAATTATATTAGGTCTTCATAGCCTTAATGAAAGACTCGTAGATATCTTCTAGCTCTAAATCTTCTTCAAGTACAGATTTGTTGTCTTCTACAAGAACATGCTCTAAAATAGCAACACGTTTGAGTAAATACTCAAACATCTCTTTGTTGATATCTGGAAGCATATTATGCATAAATGGGTCAGTACATCTTCCTTTCTCGATTACGTGAGCGGGAATACCAATAGCAGTTGAGCAGTCAGGAACCTCTTTTACAACAACAGAATTCGCACCAATTTTCGCACTTTCACCAATTATAATATTTCCCAGAACTTTTGCACCAGCACCTATTACAGCACCTTTTTTAATAGTTGGATGGCGTTTCCCTTGATCAAGAGAGACTCCTCCAAGAGTTACTCCTTGATATATTGTAACATCATCTTCTATGATAGTTGTTTCACCAATAACAACACCTATCCCATGATCTATAAATACTCTATTACCAATTACAGCAGCAGGATGAATTTCTATATTTGTTAGCCATTGAGAGAACCCTGAAAGTATACGAGCGAACCTTTTGAAGTTCGCCATATAGAGTGCATGGGAGAGTCTATACCAAACAATTGCCCAAACACCACGATAGTTAAATAGAAAATCAATCCATGAGTTTAGTGCCGGATCTTTTTTATAAGCATTTGAAAAATCTTCTTTAATATTGCTGTAAAGTCCCAAAATAATTCCTAGTTAGTAGTTCGAAGATAGCCGTTTTGAGTAACGAATAGTTCTAATTTTGCAAGTGTATCACATTTTTCTTTTTCTGTGATAAAATCACTTTTTGTGAGGTCATTTTTAAGTTTATTTAAAATTTCATCTCTCTTGTAGCCGATAGAGTCTAAAATATCTAATATATTTTTTGACTCTACTTCGTTGCTAATCTCATACCCTAAATCATTGATATTTATAGTATATTCATTAGGATGGGTAAATAGGTTGTGATTCATTCCAAGAGTCTCTTGGTAGGCTCCTATATTGAAAAAGCCCAAAAAATACTCCTGCGTTTTTAAATCAACATCATGTAAGAAAAGTGGTTTTTCACTATCAAAACCTATCTCTCCGTCGCTATCACATGTTATATCCCATATGGAAGCTGCACGGATAGGTTTTTTTTCTAAATTATGAAGAGGCATTACAGGAAAATGCTGTTTTAAACCCCAGTAATCAGGCAGGCTCTGAAAGATAGATGCGTTTATGAGATAGCGCTCTTGAAGACTTGCTTGGAGTTCTTGTAGTTCTTCTGTTGTGTATGAAGATGTAAGATAGAGAGATTTTTTAATGATGTTATGTACTAAAATCTCTGCATTTGAGCGGTCTTGAAGGTCTATGTATCCTAAGTCAAAGAGAGTTAGAAG
>JAGGWO010000009.1 GCA_021157485.1 Sulfurimonas sp.
CAACTTCTTTGGCTGCTTCACTTACCACTTGTAACCTAGGAGCATCCGGTTTATCATGAATCTTTCTAAAACTATTCTCCACTATAACAATGGTTCCATCAACTATCATTCCCACCGCTATTGCAAGACCACTTAAACTCATAAGATTTGCTGAGAGGTTATAATAATCCATCAGTAAAAATGCGATCAGAAGTGAAAGCGGAAGTGATAAAATAACGATAAATGCAGAACGCAGTTCAAATAAAAATAAGAACAGAACAATTGCCACTAAAATAACTCCACTAATAAGTGCGGAGGTCATAGTAGTTACAGCCTTGTGTGTTATCTCTGTTCTATCATAAATAGTTTCAATCGTAACACCCTCTGGTAGAGCAGTATTTACGGTCTCTATTTTAGCTTTTATACGCTCAACAACCTTAGCTGCGTTTGTAGCGGTGCGCTGAAGAACCATACCCATAACTGCTTCGTTCCCATCAATACTCACAGCACCAAAACGAGGAGCTGAACCAGTTTCAACCAGAGCTACATCACCAATAGTAATTGACTGCCCTTTTGAGCTTTTTACTACACTGTTTCGAATATCATCAAGAGTTTTGTACAGACCTACACCACGAATAAGATACTGTTCACGATTAAACTCTAAATACTGCCCACCTGCTGCTTGGTTTGACTTCTGCAGAGCATCTACAATATCGCTATAAGTAATTCCAAAATTTTGTAGTTTTTTAGTGTCGATAAGTACATTGTACTGTTTTTCATCTCCACCCCAGCCTATAACCTCTTCAACACCTGAAACAGATTTAAATAGAGGAGTAACCACATACTTTTGCATCTCTTTTATCTCACGAAGAGAATATTTACCTGTACTATCTTTAACTTGGTACCAAAAAACCTGTCCAAGTCCCGTTGTATTTGGACCTAAAACTGGCTTTCCCCATCCTTTTGGTATATCTACAGAAGTTAAACGCTCACTTACTAACTGACGTAGAAAATAGATATCCATATCATCTTCAAAAAAGATACTCACATAAGAGAGTCCAAAAATAGAGTTTGACATGATGAGTTTTACCCCAGCCATACCCGAAACTGCTGATTCTATTGGATAAGTGATGAGTTTTTCTATATCTTCGGCTGAATTACCAGGGCTTTCAGTATAGATAACCACCTGTTTTGGTGTAATATCCGGAAAAGCATCTACAGGAATCTCTTGGTAGGCCTTAAAACCAAATGCAGAGATAGCAATAAATGCAACAATAACTAAAATTTTATACTTGAGCGAAAGCTCTATGAGTTTTTCTAACATACTTTCTCCCCTAGTGACCATGTTCGCCAAGAGAGCCTTTAAGAATCATTGATTTAACATAATAACTCCTATCGCTCACATACTCTTCACCTAGTTCTAATCCATCGACCGCTACATAAGCCTCATCTTGTGTAATTATTTTTACAATATTTAAAGTATATGGTGCTTCATTATGCTCTTCTTCATTCTCTTCATGATCACCATCTTCATCATGATGTTCACCTTCAACTTTTGGAACAAAAACAACCCACTCATTGTTAAAAAAACTCAGAGCTGACTTTTTGACAGCAATATGTTCTAATGCATCACCAAAGTAAAGTGTTGATTTAAGATATGTGTTTAAAAAAAGATGTTCCACTTTTTCATCTACACTTGAGAGAACAACTACTCTTTGTGAAACTTCATCTACCTTTGGAAGTATCTGTGTTATGTGTGTTATGATATTTTTTCCACCATACTCAACAACTATTTTATCCCCAACATTAACCTTTGTTGCATACTCTAATGGTAAAAATGACTTAATATAGTAAGCTTGATCTTTGACAATACTTATTACTGGTTCACTTATATTAATAGAAGAGTGTAGTGGTTTTAAAAGTGCGGAAACTGTTCCTTGGCTATGTGCATAAAGTACAAAATTTGCAGTTGCACTTTTAAGAGTTGTTGCATGTATGCCTAAAGTGTTCAATTGTGACTCCAAAGCTGTAAGTTGTGCACTTATCTCACTGCGTTTAATCTCTTGATTATTGAGCTCTTGCATAGAAGTCATTCCCTTTGCATAGAGATTTTTTACAGCTTGATAATTTTTATCTGTTGCACTTAACTGCTTCTTCAGCGCTAAGTAATCCGCTGACATTTTGGAAACTACAATAGACTCAATGAGAGCAACTTTTTCTCCCTCTTTTACCTTTTGCGCTGGTTTTACAAAATACTTCTCTAAATGTCCATTTACAAGTGAAGTTATAGATTGTTGTGCATTTGAGAGTTGAATTACCTGTGCATTAAGTTCAACTGACTTATTAAACTTATGTAACGTAGCTTTTTCTATCGGTATCTCTAAGGCAAAAAGTGTTACCCCTAAGATGAGTGTTATCATTAAAAATTTATTCATTGTATTCTCCTGTAAGAAAGTTATGTTGTATAATATTTTGCTCTTTAGAGAGCTCTATCTCTATGGCATCTTCTTTTGTTCTTATCATCTGATTTTTTATTACTTGAAGCTCAATTAAATCGATACTAGCTATCTTATATGCATCTTCATACATTAACAGTAATTCCTTTTGGGATTTATATAGCTCAGATGTACTCAATTGAAGTCCGCTTAAAGACTCTATTGATCTGCTTAGCTCTTTAAGTTTCATACTCAAAGTAGTGTTTATATTTTCACTTATAAGCTCTGACTTCTTTGCTTGGAGTTTTGCTATCGTTCTCTCTTGGCTTTTTGTATTAAAAATAGCCAGAGGGATATCTACACCAACTCTCGCTATGCTCTGATCAGGCTCTGATTCAAACTCGCCATAAATATCTATCCACTCTATTCTATTTGAATGCAACTCAGCTAAAGCAAGTGAAGATTTTATTTTACTTTTTGAGTAAATAAGCTGCGCTGAATTACTAGTTGAACCTTGTTTAGAGAGTTTAAATAGATACTTATCATCAAGCTCTATCTCAGTTGTTAAACCTGCAAAACCTATGAGTCTATAATAAGAACTCAGAGTATTTACCTGCATCTTATTGAGAAAATTTTCTACTCTTTTCTCACCAACTTTTGCTTGAATATACTTCACCTTAGCTATCGTTCCATTCTCAAATCTTGCTTTAGTAATATCAGTAATTTTTTTAGAGATAAGTAACTCTTCTTTGGCTAAAGATTCTGCACTCAGAGTACTCTTATACTTACTATAAAGA
>JAGGWO010000195.1 GCA_021157485.1 Sulfurimonas sp.
ATGGAATAAAAGCTTATGTAGGTGAAATAAAACGCATATATGAAGAAGAAGTTAAATAGATGAAGGTACTAAAAAATTTTAAACCAAATATTTTAGTTATTGGTGATTTAATGATCGATCATTATCTTTGGGGTAGTTGTGAGCGTATCTCTCCAGAAGCGCCTGTACAGGTTGTAGATATTTCTAAAGAGACAACAGTTTTGGGTGGTGCTGGAAATGTTGTAAACAATTTAAATGCTCTTGGTGCGACAGTTAGTGTAAGTAGTGTTATTGGTGATGATAGCAATGGTGAAGAACTTGTAAGTATGTTAAAGAGTATTGATGTAGATACAAAAAATATAGTAATTCAAAATGGAAGAAAAACATCTAAAAAAAGTCGTGTAATCGCAGTTTCTCAACAGATACTGAGATATGATAAAGAGAGTAAAAACTCTATAAGTTCTTCATCAGTAGAAAAAATAGTTGACTCTTTATCTGGGAGTATCTCTAAGTATGACATAGTGATTTTATCTGATTATGGAAAAGGTGTTTTAACAGATAAACTATGTCAAAGTATTATAGAATTGGCTAAGAAAGAGAATGTAAAAGTATTAGTAGACCCTAAGGGAAGTGATTTTTCAAAATATAGAGGTGCATATCTTTTAACTCCAAATAAAAAAGAGGCGATATTAGCAACAGGGATTGAAATAAATGATGAAATTTCTCTTAAATTAGCTCTTTTAAAATTAAAGGAGGAGTGTGATTTAGGACTCTCTTTAATTACACTTTCAGAAGATGGTATTGCAACATATGATAAGGAAGTGGAAGTATTTCCAACTGTTGCAAAAGAGGTTTTTGATGTGACTGGAGCAGGGGATACTGTAATCGCTTCTATTGCCTTTGCTCTTAGCGCTGGTAAAAGTATTCAAGAGACAGCAGCCTTTTCTAATCTTGCAGCAGGTGTAGTTGTTGGTAAAATTGGTTCTGCTACTGTGACTTTAGATGAAATAGAGGAGTATGAAGCATCTCTGCATAAAAGTACTTCTGATGCGCATATAAAAAGCTTTGGTGATATAGATACTATTGTAACTAGATGTCGAGCTAATGGTAAAAAAGTTGTATTTACAAATGGGTGTTTTGATATCTTGCACGTTGGTCACGTTAAATATCTTCAAGTTGCAAAAAGTTTTGGTGATATTTTGATTGTCGGATTGAACTCTGATGAGTCAGTATCACGTTTAAAAGGTCCAACTCGTCCTGTAAATATTGCCCAAGACAGAGCCTATCTCTTAGCAGCCCTTGAAGCAGTTGATTTTGTAGTTCCTTTTAGTGATGATACTCCATATGATTTGATTAAAATGATAGAGCCTGATGTTCTTGTTAAAGGTGGAGATTATGAAGGTAAAGCTGTCATCGGAACAGAATTTGCTGGTGAGTTGAAACTTGTTGATTTTGTTGATGGTAAAAGTACAACAAAAACAATAGAAAAGATTCAAGGAAAAACATGTTAAAAAAATTAAGTATAATCGCTCTTTTTGCTGCATCTGCGTTTGCAATGCACACTGGAGAGATTAATATAAATGACAAAGATTTAGAAGTAAGTGCTAAGTTTGACTTAGGCCAGTTTAACGAAGCTGTAGAACCTGATACAATGTTTGTTGGTGGTAAATTTATAAAAGCAGATGAGAAGCATTCATCACCTGAAAAATCAGATCTTGATCCATATTTTGAAGTTAGTTTTCTAATGATGAGAGAGATTGGGAATCAAGGAATGAGTATTGGTATGGGTGCTAAACTGAATTTTACAGAAGATTATTCATCACTTCCTTTAGGCCTTGAATTTGCTTATAAAATTCCAGCGGGGGACTTAATTCCGATGTATTTAAATGGTTCTCTCTATTATGCTCCATCTGTTTTGAGTTTTGCTGATGCGGATAACTTTTTAGAGTACCGTCTTAGTTATGATATAGAGATTATAGATAATGGTCGTATCACTCTTGGATATAGAAATATAGATACAAATTACGATAAGGGCAATGGTGGAGATTTTACTTATAACGAATCGTATTATATTGGATTTAAAATAGGTTTCTAAGCTATAAATCTAACTCTATTACAGCCCCAATTACTTCTTGGGCTGTAATAGTTGTCATACATTCGTGATGCTTAAGAGGACACTCTCTCTTCATACAAGGTGAACAATCCATCTCATGTCTTATAATTCTACTTTTTTCATTTTTCCACTGTGAAGTCTCTTTATATTTTGTTGGTCCAAAAATAGTAATAGTTGGAACTTGATAAGCAGCTGCAACATGCATAGGTCCACTGTCATTTGTTATAAACAGAGAACATCCCCCAATAAAAGCGCAGAGTTCTTGAATATTTGTTTTTCCAGCTAAATTTGTGTAGTTAGTTATATTTGAAGATATTAAACTATCTTCAATATCTTTTGCCATTTCAACTTCATTTGGTCCACCAAAAATTACTATGTCGTATTTATCACTAAACGCAGCTCCGACTTCTGCAAAACGTTCTGGATACCAGCGTTTTGCACTTCCATAAGTTGCTCCTGCGTTTATGCCAAGTGTTGGTTTGTCATATTGTTTAGCTTGGATATATAATTTTAGATTTGGAATCTTATGATTAAAACTATCCACATTAATCATAGCAAGTTCACAGTACTGCTCAACTAAATGTTGAGAAGTTTTAATCTTAGGAGTGTGTGAAAGTAAAAATTTTGAATGCCATGAAGCTCTTGCAATACAAATCACAGTTGATGTAAAACGCATGAGTAGTGAAGAGTGAAGTTGATTTCTAAAAGAGAGTGCAAGAGAAAACTCTCCAAGCTCTTTTGCTAGTTTATAAGTTGCTAACAAACGTGAGGGTGCTTTTTTGGTTTCATCAACAATAGCACGCTCGCAAAGTGGGTGATATTTTAGAGCTTCAATAGTTATATAGCTGCCAACAAAGGTAAACTTAGCACCTGGATGGTATAAAGCTAAAAGTTCTATTGCTGGAGTTGCCATTATTGCATCTCCTAGCCAGTTGGGCAGTATTATTAAAATTCGCATTATTTTGCCCATTTATTTTTTTCGAGCAGTTGTGCTTCTGCTGTATCAATTGCAAAGAGGAGCTCTTTTAAGTGCTCTTTATACTTTTCATCACCGACATGTTCAACTATATCTTTAAAATTGTATTTAATATATCCATTGTCTGTTATTAGCCCAATTAGATTACCAGCAAAAAAGTAAACAAAACGTTCGGTAATATTTTCATCAAATAGAGAATTTCCCATAGTACTGATTTTTGCACTCCAACCTAGCATGTCAACAATTGTTGGAAATATATCGTTATGGCATCCTAAGGTCTTAATCTCAGTAGGTTTAAATATTTTCGGGGCATAAATTATCAATGGAATTCTAAAGTGCTCAATTGAAGGCAATGGCTTATCATCCGGTCGATATTTTCTTGCAATGGAGTTTAAAGCATTCCCACTTCCATGATCTGAAGTAAAGATGAAAATAGTTCTATCAAACCAAGGCTCTTTTTTTGCACTCTCCATAAATCTTTTTATAGAATAATCAGCATAAGAAAGGGCATTTAAGTATCCTTCATAGTTTTTTAAATCGTGTGGATATTTTTCAAATTTGGCACTTGGTAGATGAAAATCTGAGTGAGTTGAGTCTGTGAATGCAAAACCTAAAAATGGCTCTTTCATGGTGTTTAATTTATTACGATAAAAATCAAGCATATTGAAGTCATATGTTCCTGTCAGTGGTTCTCTTCCCTCATCAATTGTTTCAACATTTGGCATATCCTGAGCACCATAATATTCATCAAATCCAGCAAGTGCGCTGACTGCATCCACTCTGTATGAACGTCTATTTGAAGCCTGCATAGAGATAGTCGAGTATCCATTTTGTTTTGCAACATTCCCTAGATAACTTAGAGTTGATAGCTCCAATCCTTTACCAAGATATTGTGCACCAGCAGGAATAGTTAGACCTGTAAATATTGAAGTGATTCCAAAGATTGAGCGATATCCATTTGAGTAGAAGTTTGTGAATTTCAGACCTTCTTGGGATAGTTTTTTAAAGTATGGAGTTATGTTTAACTCTTTGTAGTGTGTAAATCCATCAATATGTTCTGCACCAAAAGATTCGAGAAGTACAATGACAACATTATATTTTGGCTTCTCTTTTTTTGAGTATGTTCTAAGCAATGGGTACTCTTGACTAACAAAAGGAGCATTAGGTGTACGCTGCACTTCTTGTGTGATATTGATTGCTTTGTTTAAATCCATAAGATTGTGTTTATGTGAGCTTTTGGCAGTTCTATATACTGTAAAGAAACCATTGAGAGCAAGATTCCCACTGCTAACTTTGTTTACAGCATAGGCATCGCTACTTCCAAAACTTTTGCCAGCAAAATTATTTCTAATACCAACAAATAAGATAAGTATACTTATGATAAATACCACTGCTGATTTTTTTCCTGAGATGAAATTCTTTAGCTCTTTAGAAAAGAACTTATATACTCCATATATAAACGCAGTACTTAGTACAGCTGCTCCTAAAGTGTAGAGAAGCATAGAACCAAATGCCATACCTAGTATAATATCGAAGTCATCACCTAAGTTAAATATCTCGTTTGAGATATGTCTGTGAATATAATCATAATAAAGAACATCACTGAAACTGATGATGAAAATTATATTTAATATAGCTGCCCAAACAAGAGCAATTAAAGCTCTTTTTTTTGGTGCTTGTATAAAAATAAGGCTAAGAATAAATATAAAAGAAAAAGTAAATATTGTAATCATATCAACTCTAAAACCCATCACTAGAGAAGCATAAAATTCACTGTTGGTAAGATTTGAAAAATCATCAGGATAAAAACTGTAGAGAGTTAAACGTATAGCCATTAAAACAATAAAACTAAATATAACGAGAGTAAGTATTTGTGTAAGTTGATTTTTAAACACTATAGAGAGTCCTCTTTAAAAATTAATTTGTAAAATATATGTGTACCTATCCAAACTATAAAAAAAGATGTAATCACATCACTGAAAAAATGTCCACCAGCAGCCATTCTAGCTATACTTACTGCAATACCGTAAGATATTGCCAAACTCATCAAAAGAGTACGTCTGCGTTTAGCTAAAAGAGCAAATCCTATGAGTGAGAATGCCGCTGCAGTATGACCAGAACTAAAAGAATATCCATCTTGATCGCTCATTATAAAAGCCGGAGTAAACTCTTTTTTGCCACCAAATTCAATAACTTGGGCAGGTCTTGCTCTTCCCCAATTGTCTTTTAGAGTGGAGTTAACTATAAGTCCCGGAGCGATAGTAAGGACTAAAAGTAGATAAAGCATTACTTTTGAATTGATATTTAAAATATTTTTTTTACTGATTGAGTTATAAATATAAATAACTACAGAACTGAACACTAAGAATAGTATAAGAGGTTTTACAGAGTGATATAAGAAGTCTTCAAGTGGCGTTCCGTTTGCCCAAAATGATTTTCCATCATAAAAAAGATTTGCTATGAAGAGGTCTATTTCTGGAAATAATATAAAGATTAATGAAAGTGTTAAAAAAGCAAGCCAGATGTATGCTTTTACATTAAAGTAGTTTTTATTCATAAATGCCATTATACTGCATCTTTTATATAGATATATAAAGGTGATGCACCAATAGATAAAGTTTTATCTTTTATAAGTTCACCATCTTTAGAGTAGACGCTAAAAAAGTCTTCATTTTTAAGAGTTGTGGGTTTTAGTGTCCAGTGTATTTGTAAAAGTTTTTTCTCCACTAGGCATTGTAAAATATAGTAATCTCTTTTAATATCAAGTCTTAAAAACTGAGCTTCTTTTAAGTTCTTTAGCATGAACTTATAAGTATCAAAAGCATTGCGTTTCTTAATCCCATCCCTGTTGTCAACTAAACCATATCCCGGTGCGATTAGTTGATGCCATGAAACACTGTCTATCTGTTGAGAAGCAAAAGCTAAAAGATAGTAACGTAACATATAGTCTGCATATAACTCTTCACTGATACATTCATGCTCACTAGTTGGCGCATATGGGGCAGTCGCTGTTATTGGCCAGTTTGTTTCTGTAATATGGAGTTCTTGTCCTACTTTTGGACTTAACCAAACCATTGTACTTAGCAGTGCAATTTTATCAGAGAGAGTGAACCCCATCTGCATATTTTCTGGAGCGCCTCGCCTGTCAACATAGAGCAGTGAAGATATTCCATCATATTTATACTTGAAAAAATTAAAAAGAGTGTGAGCTGTGAAGTGGTACTCGAAGTCGATTACTCCACTTCCAATTAGTTTAATATTTGGAAATTCATTAATTTTTAAATCATATGCAACTTGATAAAATTTACTATATTCATTAACTGAAAAAAATCCCCATTTAGCTCTGTTTATTGTTGAGCCAATCTCAAAAATATCTACAACTTCATTTAATTCTTTAAATATTGTTTGAAGATTCTTTTTTAAAAGGTCTAAATCTTCTACATTCTCTCTATCTTGCATAATTTTTAGAGTGATTTTTTTATCTTCAACTGATGAAATAAAACTTTTTAAACTATCTAATCTATCCATTTCCCAAAGTTTTAAACGCAGTAAAATCCTACTGACCTCTAACTCTTCTATCAATTTTAAAGTCACGTGAGGTTCTCTTTGAAAATCTACTCCCATACAAAAAAAGTCGTTTGAATTTATCTGCTTTCGTTTTACAAAGGGCATAGCAATAATAGAAAAGGGAAGTATAATTAGAGCTGTTAAAACTGTTTTAACAAGAGATTTAAACTCACGCTTACGCATCTTTTTTTTATAGTTTTTATCTTTTAACTGATATGGCTGGTCTGAAAAATCATCCCATTTAAAAGGTGCTTTCAAATTATTTCATCCATTTTGTCTGTTTCAAGAGTTTTGCTTGAGCTGTATCTATACTAAGAAGAAGGTCCTGAAGTTCTTTTGTTGCATTTCCTTCACCATCTAAAAATGTTTTATAGTTGTAGTGTACAGCACCTTTGCCATCTGTCAGTGCTATTGTCCCACCTTTTCTGACAAATGCGACTCTTTTATTTACAGTTTCATCTAGTAGAGAGTTGTCTATAGACGTAAATACTCCCTTCCAACCAAGAAAATTCACAATAGTTGCAAGTATATCTACATGAGAACCAATTTTATCTATCTTCTTTCCTTGAAAAATTTTAGGTGCATAAACTATAAGTGGTATATGAAACTCTGGAAGAAAGAGCTCTTTTTTAGTTGTGATTTTTTTGGCATTATCTAGTTTTGCATGATTGCAGTGATCAGCAGTAAATATGAAAATTGTTCTATCAAACCAAGGCTCTTTTTTAGCTCTTGTCATAAACTCACCTATTTGTGAATCAGTATAATTAAGCGTATTTAAAAATCCCTCTTCAGTCTCAGTAGAGTGTGGATATTTTTCCCATTTTTTACCAGGCGAGTAGTATGGAGCGTGTGTTGTAGCTGTAAAAGCAAAACTAATAAATGGCTCTTTTATGGTATGAAGTTTTGAAGAGAGATGTCTAAGCATATCACCATCCCAAGAGTCTTCTTTAGCTTCTCCTTCTTCTTCTCCGGTTCGTTGGTAGTCTTCAGAACCGTAATACTCTTTAAACCCTGCCAGAGCACTTATTTTGTCTACTCTAAAAGAGCCTCTATCTCCACTCTGCATTGAGAGAGTAGAGTAACCATTCTTTTGTGCCATAACACCTAAGTAGCTAAGATTATATAACTCCAGACCTCCACCAATACTTTCAAATCCATAAGGTTGAACTATTCCGGTGAAAATAGATGTAATTCCTTCTAATGATCTCTGTCCATTAGCATAAAAGTTTGTAAAGAGTAGTCCATTATTAGACATCTCATCTAAGTTTGGCGTGACTTGGTAGTTGTTGTGCGCTAAAGCATCAAGATACTGTCCACTTAAACTCTCAATCATGACAATAACTACATTATATTTTTGAGTTTTAGGTTCTTTAAACTCTTTTAAAAGTGGATATTTTGCATCAATATAAGATATTTTTTGAGATGATAAGTTGTTTTTTATGTTTTGAACTGCTTTGTTTAGTTCAATACCAGAATGATTTACACTATGTCTATCACCACTACGGTAGTAACAGAAAAAGCCATTAAGAGCTAGATTCCCAGATGCCAGTTTATTAACAGCAAAGGCATCCGATATAGCAAATGAAATATCATGTATTTTCCCTCGTATTCCTACAAAAGCTATAATAATTAAAAGAAGCATATTTAGCCACTCTCTCTGTCTTATCTCTTTGTTTGATATTTCACTATTAAAGAGTTTGAAAAATAGATAGATAATACTGAAAAATATAGTAAACCCAACTATTGTTTGATAAAAATAGTAATCATATGCCATACTAAATAGGATTCCAACATCATTGCCTATTACATTTAATTCATCACTTAAATGTCTGTTTACAAATCCAAAATAAAGAGAGTCAGCGATATTAAAAAATACTATTGCAGCAATTAAAACTCCCCATATTAATCCAAGAGTTGTTCTGTATGGCTTGTAGAGTGTGAATTTAAATGGGATTAATAGTGCAAGCCATATTAGTGATGTAAATGTGAAAATTTCAGCTGTATCAACACGAATACCCATAAAAAATGAGAGAAAAGTTTCATATGCGGTCAGTGTATTAAAATAGTTAAAATATGAAAGATAAAAATATAGTCTTACTAAAAAAAAGAGTAAAAAACTTAAAAAGATGGCTGAAATAACTTGGGTATATCTGTTTTTAAAATGCAATGAAAAATCCTACTATTATATAAGTCGAATTATATCCTTTTTAAGGTAAAATAACGGATTAATTTTTTAGGAACTATATAAATGAAAATATCAGTAATTGGAACAGGATACGTAGGTTTAGTAAGTGGAGTATGTTTTGCACAGATGGGTAACTCTGTTACTTGTGTGGATATCGATGAGAAAAAAATAGAAGAATTAAAACAAGGTATCATTCCTATTTATGAACCTGGTTTAGAAGATATGACATTAGAAAATTATAAAAATAAAACATTATCATTTACAATAGATTCTAAAGAAGCTATTAAAAATTCTATAATCTCGTTTATTGCGGTTGGAACTCCTATGGGTGAAGATGGTTCTGCGGACTTGAAATATGTTCTTGCGGTTGCAAAAACTATTGGTGAATCTATGCAAGATTATATGGTTGTTGTAGACAAATCTACTGTACCTGTTGGAACTGCTGATAAAGTAAAAGCAACGATACAAGCAGAACTTGATAAGCGAGGTGTAGATATTGATTTTGATGTAGTATCAAATCCTGAGTTTTTAAAAGAGGGTGCAGCTATACAAGATTTCTTACATCCTGACCGTGTAGTTATCGGTGCTGAGAATGAAAAAGCGATGAATGTTATGAGAGAATTATATGCTCCATTTATGAAACATCATGACAGATTTATTGGTATGGATATAAAATCAGCTGAGATGACAAAATATGCTGCAAATTCAATGCTTGCAACTAAAATATCTTTTATGAATGAAATGAGTCAGATTTGTGAGAGAGTTGGCGCAGATATTAATAAAGTAAGAAATGGAATAGGAAGTGACAGCCGTATCGGTTACAGCTTCATCTATCCTGGTTGTGGATATGGTGGTAGCTGTTTTCCTAAAGATGTTCAAGCATTAGCAAAAACTGCAAAAGATTTTGGATATAACCCAAGAATATTAGATGCGGTTGAAGCTGTTAATTATGACCAAAAGTATTTAATTTCAAACAAAGTTATAACTAAATTTGGTGAAAACTTAGATGGAAAAACTTTCGCAGTTTGGGGGCTGAGTTTTAAGCCTGAGACTGATGATATGCGTGAGGCTAGTTCTATTACTATTATAAATGAACTTACTAAGCGTGGTGCAAAAGTTGTAGCTTATGATCCTAAAGCCAGAAATGAAGCGGAGACACATTATCTTAAAAATAATGCTAACGTATCTTATGTAGATTCTAAATATGAAGCACTTAAAGATGCTGATGCTGTTATCCTTGTAACTGAGTGGCAAGAGTTTAGAAGTCCTGATTTTGATGAGATGAAAAAACTTCTTAAAAATGCTATTTTCTTTGATGGAAGAAATCAATTTTCAAAAGAAAAGATGGACTCTTATGGCTTTGAATATTTCCAGATTGGTGTAAAGTAAGTCTTTGAATATACTTGTAGTACGTACAGATAAGCTAGGGGACTTCGTAACTGCCTTTCCTGCGATGTACGTACTAAAACAATATAATCCTCAAAATAGGATTATAGCCTGTATCTCTCCAATAAATGAAGCCTTAGCTAAGAGTTGTGAGTTTATCGATGAGGTAATTGTCGATGATCCTAAAAGTTCTATTTTTGAGCTAATAAAAAAACTTAAAAATGCAAAGATAGATGCTTCTATAACTCTTTTTTCAAATACAAGAGTTGCGTTTGCACAGTTTATGGCACGTATCCCTCAAAGAATTGCTCCTGCTACAAAAATTGCACAAATCTTTTATACAGACAGAGTCAAACAAAAACGTTCTGAAGTTAAAATGGCAGAGTTTGAGTATAACCTTGAGCTAACTAAAACTCTTTTTTCTGAAATTAATTTAGAGTATAAAAAGCCACTATTAGAGTTTGAAGATGCTAGAAAAGTTTATGATGTTTTTTGTGCTAATAATGATATATCAAAAGATGTGGTTGCGTTTCATGTAGGTTTTGGTGGAAGTAGTGATGCTAATTGGAATTTAGATGAGTATGCGATACTTATTCGTGAAGTCTTAAAGCAGGGTAAATATCAAGTGGTCTTAACCTTTGGACCAGATGAAAAAGAACTCTATGAAGAGATGCAAGATAGATTAAAAGGAGAAGATATAGTTTTTTATTTCTCTCTTGATGGACTTGTATATTTTGCAAAACTCATAAGTAATTTTAAACTTTTTGTAAGTACATCAACAGGTACTTATCATTTAGCTTCACTTGTAGGGTGTCCAACTATGACTTTTTTTGGAGATTCACTTTTTGC
>JAGGWO010000133.1 GCA_021157485.1 Sulfurimonas sp.
AACGCAAAGGTATTTATATTATAAGCATAGCATCGCCGTATGAATAAAAGCGATATTTTTCTTTGATAGCTTCTGTATAGAGTTCCTGCGTTTTTTCTAGCCCTACAAAAGATGCGACTAACATTAATAGAGTTGATTTAGGTAGGTGGAAGTTTGTGAGTAAGTGATTTACTCTACTTGGTTTATTATTTGGATGTAAAAATAGATTTGCTTCACCACGTTGGACTTTTCCATGCTTTTCATAAAACTCAATAGTTCTAGTTGAAGTTGTTCCGATACTCAAAATATCTTGTGCAGAATCTAATATATCTTTTGCTGCGTTTGAGATATCATAATACTCTGAGTGCATAGGATGGTCAGTGATTACTTCTGTTTCAACGGGTTTAAATGTACCACTTCCTACATGTAGGGTTACAAAGGCATGATTAAATTTTTTGCATATTCTTTCATGCTGCTCTGGCGTGAAGTGCAGTGATGCAGTTGGTGCTGCAACAGCACCTTCCGCGCGAGCGAACACTGTTTGATACTCAGAAGCATCTTCTTCACTGTCTTCTCTTTGTATATATGGAGGAAGAGGTATATGACCTATTCTTTCAATTATAGGAAGTAAATCTTCAAAACGCAGAAGTTTATTGTTTTGTAAAAAGTTTACAACTCTACTGCCATCATCTTTTAACTCTTTGACTACTGCGACTAAAGATTCATCAAACTCTATATGAGTCTCTATTTTTACCTTACCTCTAATGTAAACATTTATATCATTAGCATTTAGGGGTCTGTTTATGAGAAGTTCAATTTTCCCACCACTTGGTTTATGTCCAAATAGTCTAGCTTTTATAACTTTTGTATCGTTAAATATTAGAGCACAATCTTTTGGAATAAATTTTTCTAAATCATAAAAGTAGGCATGAGTAATTTTATCTGTAGTTCTATCATAAACTAGAAGTTTTGCGTGGTCTCTTGGATGTGCAGGGTGGGTTGCTATAAGCTCGCTTGGAAGTGTGAAGTCATAGCTAGAAGTAAGTAACTCTGCGTTACTCACTTTTTTTCTCTATAACTACAGGAGCAGCTTCGCTCTCATCTTCATCCTCATCTTCTTCATCCTCTAGAGGTGGAGCAGGATTTACCATTTTAACTATTAAAATAGAAATACCATAAAGAATGATTAGTGGACCAGCCATAAGTAGTTGAGTTAAAACATCCGGTGGTGTTAATAGTGCTGCTACTATAAAGATGATGACGATAGCGTATTTAAAAAATGCAGCCATCTGTCTGTTATCGACCATTCCAAGAAGTGCCAAAAAGTATGCAAAGACTGGAAGCTCAAACGCAACCCCAAACCCAAACATTATCTTAGTAAAGAAGCCAACATAATCTTCTATATTAATAAGTGGAGTGAACTTGAAACTACCAAAGGTTATGAGGAAATCAAATCCAAAAGGTGTAACAATATAGTAAGCAAAGAGCACTCCGACCAAAAACATAGTTGTTCCACCAAGTATGAATGGAATAACCATTTTTTTCTCATTAGCATATAAACCAGGTGCTACAAAAGCCCAAATTTGAGAAAGTATAATTGGTAGAGCACCAACAATAGCAGCAAAAAATGAAACTTTCAGTGCAACAAAAAATGCTCCACCAACTTGAGAAGTTGTTATCATTCCATCTGCAGCGTGAACAGATTTTTTACCAACTTCAAGTAGAGCTGTATTTAGTGGCTCAACCATCCAGTTTAGTATCGGCTCATGAAAGAAAAACATCACAAAAAACATAACTATTAGGCTTCCTGCTGAAATTCCCAGTCTTTTTCTAAGTTCTACAAGGTGTGGTCGTAATTCATCAAACATCTATATTTTCTTCTTTCTTAGGTTTTTTAGCTTTTTTTGGCTTCTTCTCAAATGTTACTTTTTCTGGTTTTGAAGCTGCTTTTGGAGTTTCATCTTCCATATCGTCATCTCCTAAAATATCGTCATTTAAGTCTGAAAGTCCTGAGGCGATAGTTCCTTTTATATCAGTAACTTTATTTAAACTTTCGCCAGCATCTAATAACTCTTTTTTATAAGCGAGAGCTTCTTGTTTAATCTCACTAACATTCATCTCTTGCTCAAGAGAGTCTTTAACATCGCCAACTGTCTTTTTAACAGTTCTGAAAAATTTAGCTATTTCTACCATAGCACCTGGGAGCTTATCTGGTCCCATAAATAAAATAGCAATAACAGCGATAAACAGTATCTCAGTAAAACCCATACCAAACATATAGACCCTTTTTTAGAAAAATAATTTATAATTAGTTCGTGATTTTATCTAAAATAACTTCAAGAAGATATAAAAAGAGTAATCTCATCAGCTAAAAGATAGTCATCGTTATAAAAAGTCTCATATATAAGTGATATTTTATTTTCATCTACTAATATCTGTGCTCTTTTTAACTCATCTTGTGTCAAAACTTTAGAGTTAACTCCAACGCAAGAGCGAAAACCTAAAAAAATCTGCTCAATTCTTTTGTCTTCACTCTCCAAGATCTCTTCTCTTATTTCAGTTGGATTTTCTATATATTTTTCAATAATGGTGTGTGGATAAAATCGAGTCAAACCAAGCTTTCCGACAGCTCCGCTTCCAGCTCCTATATAGTCTCGGTATTGCCAATATCCAAGGTTGTGAGTAGAGTTATAAGAGCCGAAATTACTTATTTCATACTGTTTAAAACCTTTTGATTCTATAGTTTCAAATATCCACGACGTGAGGGAGAGTTGCTCAGAACTCATCTGTGGTTTTGACTCAAACGCAGTACCTTCTTCTATGGTTAAAGCATAAGCACTTATATGATTTATGGGAAGGCTAAACGCAGTCTTTATATCATTTTCTAAGAGTTCTTTGGTATCACCAAATGTTGCGTAAATTAGGTCAAGTGAGATGTTTTTAAAACCTACATTAGCTGCGTTTAACACTGCGTTTTTTGCTTGGTCTGGTGTGTGTGCACGATTTAAAAGTTTGAGTTTTTTGGCATTAAAACTTTGAACACCGAAACTTATACGATTAACTCCAAGTTCTCTCATCCCAGATAACCACTCAATAGTTGCACTGTTAGGATTTGCTTCACTTGTAATCTCAATATTCTCTTTGAGATAAGGGTTTAAAAGTTTAAAAATTGGTTTATATAACTCAGGTGAAACTGTAGAGGGAGTACCCCCACCGATAAAAACAGTTTCAATACTTTTTTTAGTTGCGTTAAAACGTTCAAGTTCAAACTCTAGCTGCGTTTTAAGAGCAGACATATACTCCTCTTTTAGATGAAATTTATCTACATAAGAGTTAAACGCACAGTATGAACATTTTGAGTCGCAAAAAGGGATGTGAATATATAATAGCATGCAGAATTATAGCCATTTATCTTCTAAAATATAACTGTGGTATTCCATATTAAAAAATGATGCTTCAGATGAACTTTACAGTAGTCTTGGTAGAAGACTTTATTATGAGAAGGTTCCTTATGTGATTGTCAGTGAATATATTGATGAATTTTTTCGCTACTGTGTAGTTAATCACGATTTTTATGCAATAAAAAACAAAATAGCCCGGGCCTATTTAAATAACAAATTAAAAGATGATAATGACTTAATAAAACAAGAACTCAACAAAAAATTATCTATTACCTTAGAGCCTAAAAGAGATTTAATTAATGCGCACCTTAAATGGATGCAAAAATTCATAATAAATATTATAGGTGAACCTATATCCCTTGAACTTGATTCTGCAAAATGTTTTGTTGGAAAATGGATTTTAGAAGAGGGTGTTGAAAATTTACCTCTTAAAATAGATGAACTACATAAGAATCTTCACTCAATGACAAGTAGTGCTATAAGAATGCATAAACGTGAAGATTATGCCTATTTTCTACTTCTATATCTTGATATATTAATGTCTTCATATCAGATAAGGGATTTGATTATGAATCTTTACTTTTCAAGAAGAATTACTACTATCTATCAAGATCCTCTAGTACAGTGCGGAAATTATTTTCAACTACGACATGATATTGAACATCAAGATGTACAGCAAAGTCTTCTTATTTTAAATATAAAAGAGTTTAGTAAAATTAATTTGCTTTATGGCCGTGATACAGGTGATAAAGTTATTAAAGAAGTTTTTGAATTTCTATTAGAATGTAAAGATATAGTTAATGTATATCGCATATATGGAGATGAATTTGCAATTCTCTTACCTGTTAGAAAAAAAGAGAGAGTAATTAAGAATTTAAAGCTTACATTAGAAAAAAAAGAGTTTACCATTAAAGAGGATATCATCACTTTGTCTTTTTATGGTAGTATTTCTACTACTTCAAATAATGCATTAGAAAAGTGTGAGTATGGCTTAATGGTTTCAAAATCAAAGTACGGTGAAATCATAAATGTTGATACTATTAGTGATGATATTTTAAAAATTTATGCTGATAATATAACAATAGCTCAAGAGTTAAGACTAGCCTTTATGGATAATAGAATTATCCCATTTTTTCAGCCAATATGTGAGTTGAAAACTGGAAAAATAACAAAGTATGAAGTCTTAATGAGAGTAGAAGATATCCATTCTAATATACTTACACCAGACCAGTTTTTAGATGTGCTTCAAGAGATGTATATTTATCCCGAAGTTACAAAATCAATAATTAAAAAGTCGTTTGAAATTTTTGTAAATAATGAGTTGGAATTTTCTATAAATCTATCATTTGCGGATATTATAAACCTTGATACAGAAGCTTTTATTATAGCTATTTTAAAGCAATATCCTGATGTTGCTTCTCGCTGTACATTTGAACTCCTTGAAAATGAAGCAATACATAATCACCAAGAAGTTAGCAAGTTTTTTAACCTACTTCACTCGTACGGTGTTAAAATAGCTTTAGATGATTTTGGAGTTGGCTATTCTAATTATGAAACAATTTTTAAGTTCGATATTGATTATATTAAAATAGATGGATCTTTGACAGAGTCTATACTTACTAGCAGCCGTTCCAGGGTCTTAATGGAGTCTATTATCACGGTGTCTAAAAAACTTGACGCGAAGTTGATTGTAGAGTTTGTTAGTTCACAAGAACTTTTTGATGAGATATCTAAAATGGATGTAGATTATATCCAAGGGTATCATATAGGCAAACCAAAAGCTAAATTGCTCTAAGTGATACTTATCTTATTTTAATTGCTTATTGAGTATAATCGCGATAATTATATATATAGGTATTTAAATGAGTAAAAAACCAGACTATCGTCCAAATGTAGCGATGATTATTGTATCAAACAACTATCCCGAGAAAAAAGAGATTTTTATCGCACAGAGAAATGACTTGCTTGATATTTGGCAGTTTCCTCAAGGTGGTATAGACAAGGGTGAAGAGGTAGAGGAAGCTCTATTCCGTGAACTTGAAGAGGAGATAGGAACTTCTAAAGCTAAAATTATAGCTGAGTATCCAGAGTGGATATCTTATGACTTTCCTGAAAAAATTGCTAAAAAGATGAAACCTTATAAAGGTCAAACGCAGAGATACTATCTGCTTAAACTCAAAAAAAGTGCAGTTATTAATCTTGATACAAAGCATCCTGAATTTATTGACCATAAATTTGTGAGTGTAGATGATCTACTAAATCATACGTCACACTTTAAAAAACCTATATATGAAACAGTTATAAATTACTTTAAGAAAGAGGGATTCCTTTAGATGTTAATAGTCCAGAAATTCGGTGGAACTAGTGTTGGAGACTTAGAGCGTATTGCAAACGTTGCATCTCGTGTAAGTGAGAGTAAAAAAGCTGGCAATGATGTAGTTGTAGTTGTGTCTGCTATGAGTGGAGAGACAAATAAGCTTGTTGGATACGCTGAGCATTTCTCAAAAAATCCGGCTCGTGCTGAGATGGATATGCTACTGAGTGCAGGTGAGAGAGTTACTGCTTCACTTCTCTCTATTGCTCTTCAGGAGATGGGATATTCTTCAGTTGCAATGACTGGTAGAAAAGCAGGGATACGTACTGATACACATCATACAAAAGCACGTATTGAGGATATAAATCCACAAAATATGAAAAGTGCTATTGCGCAAGGTAAAATAGTTGTTGTTGCTGGTTTTCAGGGTGTAAATGAAAATGGTGATGTAACAACACTTGGACGTGGTGGAAGTGATTTAAGTGCTGTTGCGATTGCAGGTGCTATAAACGCAGACCTTTGTGAAATTTATACAGATGTGAGTGGAATATATACGACTGACCCTCGTATAGAGCCAAAGGCTAAAAAGTTAGATAAGATATCTTATGATGAGATGTTAGAGTTAGCAAGTTTGGGTGCAAAAGTACTTCAAAACCGTTCAGTAGAGATGGCAAAAAAATTAAATGTAAATTTAGTAACAAGAACAAGCTTTTCAAATGAAGAGGGAACATTAATAACTAAGGAAGAAAACATCATGGAAGCACCATTAGTAAGCGGAATAGCATTGGATAAAAATCAAGCTCGTATATCTTTGATGGGCGTAAAAGACAGACCCGGAATTGCATCAGATATTTTTAATAAATTAGCAAGTGCAGAAGTAAATGTAGATATGATTATACAAAACAAAGCACATGATGGAACTACAAATATTGACTTTACAGTTCCTGTAGGTGATTTACAAGATTCAAAATCTGTTGTGGATGGTTTTGTAAAGAAAGGGGATATAAACGCAGACTCTTACAATGAAGATATCTGTAAAGTATCTGTTGTTGGTGTTGGCATGAAGTCCCATACTGGCGTAGCAGCTAAAGCATTCTCAACTATGGCCGACAACAACATAAATATAAATATGATTTCAACTTCAGAGATAAAAGTTTCCATGGTTATAGATGAAAAATATGCAGAGTTAGCTGTTCGTGGCCTTCACGATGCATATGAGTTAGATAAGTAAAGATTAATGCCTGATTTTGCACAGTGGAGTTTAGATGCCATAAGAGAAGAGGAAGGAAGTCTTAGCTGGCTAGAAGAGCAGCGTTTTGACTGGACTACAACTACAGCTCACGCTCTAGAGCAGATACTAGAAGGTAGGACGATTATTTTAATCACTGATGAGAAGAGAAAGTGGCTTGAGAACTACATACTGACTTTTGTAAATGATCTCTCACTAGGACGTCCTTTAATTCCGATTGTAAGTATAGATAGTATTTGCACGCACTACAACAGTATTAGTGGTGGAGAGATGATAGATATGGTTGATGATATGATCTCTCTCTCATATAAAGAGAATTACTTTTTTTGGTATATCGGTAAGGGTGACAATAAACGCAGTGATATTGCTAAAAGAAAACATAATAGCTACTTTTGGCTTTTTGATGAAGATTTTAATAATGCTTTCACTCTTAAATCTTATGACCCTGCTCTAGATATAAAACTTTTACAACTTTACAGACT
Source organism: Sulfurimonas sp. (assembly GCA_021157485.1). Taxonomy (GTDB): domain Bacteria; phylum Campylobacterota; class Campylobacteria; order Campylobacterales; family Sulfurimonadaceae; genus Sulfurimonas. Next base: position 7,426 of record JAGGWO010000133.1, read on the forward strand.
TTTTAATGCATCTCTTAATGCAACGATGTTTGGAGAGGTAGATGCAAGCTCTTAATCAGATAAAAGGGCATATATTAATCGCTACAAATATAGAAGCAGAGGCAGAGAAACTTGAGGTAGATTTAAAGCCATTTAGAGTTGTAAAGTTCATAGAAGAAAATTTTAAAATCGAGCACGCTAAAGCTGTTTTAACAGAGGCTTATATAAGTGAATCAGAGACTAAATATATAGTTCTAGCAGCTGAGGAATTTACTTCTGTAGCTCAAAACTCACTTTTAAAACTTCTAGAAGAACCACCCAGAAATATAGAATTTATTATTATTTCTCCAACAAAATCAAACTTACTACCTACTGTACGCTCAAGACTACCAATTTTAAAAGTTAATACCACTCATGAAATGCAAGAGATAGAGTTAAGCCTCTCACGTATAGATTATGCTCAGGTATTTTCATTTTTAAAAGAGAATGCAAGGATTAAAAAGATTGAAGCAAAAGAGCTTCTTGAAGCACTTTTCTATAGAGCAACAGTAATTGATATGTTGATTTTAAGCCCTGTCCAGTTAGAGAATTTTGATAAAGCATATAGACTTTTAGAGTTAAATTCAAGACCTCAAAGTGTATTGGCTATGGTTGTTATGAGTTTTGTTAGGGAGAGATAGATGAATGTTTTAAAACTATCCAATGAACTTGATGCAAAAAATCTACTTCGAGAGTTGGGTGTCGATGGTGGTGGAGTAAGTATTTTAGCTTCAAAGATGAAACATCACGTTATCTATATAAAAGATTTACACGTGGGTGCGGCTAATATCTTAAAACAAGATGCACTCTCAATTGGAGCTGATTTAGCAGTGCCTCGTGGAACTGTAATAGCAACTACTCCTAAAGTAGATTGTATATTAATAGCAACTCAGAAGCAGTTGGAGATACTTAGTAAAAAAGAGTTGACTCAACCATTTGGACTTAAAGAGTTAGCTAAAAAGTTGAAGTTAATTTGTAGTGCTAAAAAATCCAAAGATATAGAGATAATGGGTGTTATTAACGCCAATGAAGATAGTTTTTATTGTGGTAGTAGATTTAGTGATATAAACGCAACAGATACTATCCTTAAGATGATAGAAGATGGGGCAAGCATTATAGATATCGGTGGTGTTTCATCTCGTCCAAATGCGGCACTCATTAGTGTTGATGAAGAACTTCAAAGAGTGAAGCCTATTGTTGACGCTATCAAACAAAATAGACTCTATGAAAAAGCAGAGTTTAGTATAGATAGTTACGAGCCACAAGTTATATCTTATGCTCTTGAGAGTGGTTTTAAAATCATAAATGATATTACTGGTTTAGCTAATGATGAGGTCTGTAAACTCTGTTCATCATACGACGCGACTGCTGTGATAATGCATATGCAAGGAACGCCACAGAGTATGCAGGATAATCCAGAGTATGAAAATGTTTTAAGTGATGTCTACTCATTTTTAGACGAGAGAATTGAAAAAGCTGAGTCATTTGGCGTCAATGAGATTATAGTTGATGTGGGTATTGGATTTGGTAAGACTTTAGAAAATAATTTGAATTTGATTAAAAATTTAGAACACTTTTTGAGTTTGAATAAAAAAATCTTAGTAGGTGCTTCAAGAAAGTCTATGATAGATAAAGTAGTAAGTTGTAGTGTTGAAGATAGATTACCAGGAACTCTAGCTCTACATTTAGAGGCTATGAAAAATGGAGCTTCTATGCTTAGAGTTCATGATGTAAAAGAACATGCTCAAGCTATAGAAGTACAAAAAAAACTAAACCATTATTCCTTTAATCATAAAGAATAATATAGCTGCTAAAGTTGCAGCTGCCGGAACAGTGATTATCCATGCTGCAATGATTTTCTTCACTGCATCACGTTTTACATACTCAATTTTTTTAGTCTGTTTCATATGCTTTTTAGTTGATTTGATAAGTTTCTCTTCAGTAGCTATAAGTTTATAAAGCTCAACAACTCTTTCATAATCATTTTGACTCTTCTCATCTTTTTTATCTAACTTTTTGAGCTCTGCAGCTAATGCATTTAGAGTCTCTTTCTCATCTTTAATAGTTGTTTTATCTTCTTCTATTGTTGCATGAGAATCACTTAACTGTAGATATTCTCTTAAAAAACCAACACCAAAGACACCACCAATCGCGATATGAGTTGAACTTACAGGAAGACCAAGTTGTGAAGCGATAATAACTGTTATAGAAGCAGCCATAGCAACAGAAAACGCTCTAATCTGATTTAGCTCTGTAATCTCTGAACCAACAGTCTTAATTAGTTTAGGACCATATAGGGCAAGACCGAGAGCGATACCTAAAGCACCAACTCCCATAACCCATAGAGGGATACTTGCTTTTGAAGAGATACCTCCATTTATAACAGCATCATTTATAGCCGCTAATGGCCCAATTGCGTTTGCAACATCATTTGCACCGTGAGCAAAGCTTAAGAGCGCAGCTGCAAAAATAAGAGGGATAGTAAAGAGAGTATTAACAGATTCTCTAGAATTTTTTAATTCTTGTGTCTTTTTTAGATTTGATTTTACTGAAAAATAAACAATTATTGCTGCTACAAGACCCAGTGTAAGAGCAGTTGTTAGGGATGGTTTTTTTGTCATCTCTATTGAAACTAAAGGTATGAAGTTTAATATATCAACAACTTGAGGCCAGATTTTTTTAAGACCTTTTAGTGTTAGATACGTAACAAATGCCCATGACATTAGTGCTACAAATATTGGAACATATTTTTTAGCAGCAGCGATTTTATCATCTTTAAAGACTATTGATTTTTTGATTGAAAAAAGAAAAGCAGCAGCAATAATACCACCAAGAACAGGTGAAATAACCCATGAAGCAGCGATTTTACCCATAGTACTCCAAGAAACAATGCTAAAACCAGCAGCAGCGATACCAGCACCCATGACACCACCAACAATAGAGTGAGTAGTTGAAACTGGAGCTTTCATCATTGTTGCAAAGTTAAGCCATAGGGCAGCAGCTAAAAGAGCTGCCATCATTGCCCAGATAAAAGGATCGGCATTTCCACCAAACGCAGAGATGTCAATAATTCCTTTTTTAATTGTTTTAACAACTTCACCACCGGCAATAAGTGCACCAGCAGCTTCAAAAATTGCAGCGATAATAATAGCGGTAGTAAGAGTAAGTGCTTTAGAACCAACTGCTGGACCAACATTGTTGGCAACATCATTCGCACCAATATTCATAGCCATATATGCACCAATAAGTGCAGCTACCGCGAGGAACATATTGTTTGGAATTCCACCATTGCTTAAAAAGCTATATGTAAGTACCGCTATCATAAAAAATAATGAAAAACCTAATCTAGTTAGGTCGGTTCCACTCTTTTTAAGTGCCTCTTGTTCGAGTTTCTTCATTGTCTGGATTTCCATACTTACCCCGCAGTTAAATTATTACGCAATTATATTATTTCTTTGGTTACAAAATGGTTACATTACTTTTTTATGTAGGCTTTTATTATCTCTTGACGTTCCAGTGGTCTATCACCACCACTTCTGCCAGATGTAGCAATATTGTTAAGCTTTTGTATAGCTACCATTGATGCAACAGTAGCTTGTCCAAAGATAGTATGGTATCCATTTAACCAAGGTGTTTTTGCTGTAGTTATAAAAAACTGACTCCCATTTGTATGAGGACCAGCATTTGCCATAGCCAAGATACCTACTTTATTAAAAGTCATAGATTTAAACTCATCTTTAAAAGGCTTGTTCCATATGCTTTTACCACCGCGCCCACTTTCAGTTGGATCACCACCTTGAATCATAAAATTTTTAATAACTCTATGAAATGCAATACCATTATAGTAACCATTTTTCACGTGAGTAGTAAAGTTCTCAACTGCAAGTGGGGCAACATCTGGGTAGAGTTCAAGCTCTATATTTCCTTGTGTAGTCTCTAGTATTACACGTGGGTTCTCACTTGCAAACATATTAACTGATAGCAGTAATAAAACTGATAGTACTAAGTTCTTCATTATTCTTCCTCTTTAAAATTTAAACATACTGAGTTTATACAGTATCTCATTCCTGTTGGTTCTGGTCCATCAGGGAAAATATGACCTAAGTGCGCATCACAATTAGAGCATACAACTTCTACGCGAATCATCCCGTGAGTGCTATCTTTTATTTCAGTTACAGCATCTTCTACTGCTTCATAGTAACTTGGCCAACCAGTTCCTGAATCAAATTTAGTTTCCGATTCAAATAGAGGAGCATCACAACAAACGCAGTTATAAGTTCCGTTATCTTTGTTGTCATAATATTTTCCAGAGAAGGGTGCTTCTGTCCCGTGTTGTCTACACACGTAAAATGCTTCAGGTGAGAGTTTCTTCTTCCACTGAGTCTCGCTCATACTTACTTTCATACTTTGTCCTTAGATTTTCAATCTCTTGACACTCATCTTCATAAATGATATTAACAGTGCGTTTAGCAATACTAAGAGCATATTCTATTTCACTTTGAGAAGTAAAACATAGGTCTAGTAGAATTACATGTTCTGCTTGTAGCGCATTTGTATCACGATATGTTAATAACATCAGAGAATCAAAATTTTGATTTATTAGATTTTGGGAACTATCTAATAAAAGTGCTTTATCTTTGATAAAGAATTCTAAATCATCATTTAATTTTTCTTTACTTAAGCTATTACTTACAACGATAATATCTTTTGCCTCTGAATCTTGGAGTAGTTTAGAGATTAGTTGAAGTGCTTTTGCATGTTGATTTGCTTTATGAAAAAACAGTTCTGCACTATTTTCTTTTAACTCTTGTTTAAATATAAAACGAGCTTCTTTGATGTCAGAATTTACAAGAAGTAAATCAGATTTGTTCTGAATATGAACAAGGTACTCTATAAAGTTCTCAGGCATTAGATTAGAATCATCACACATGATTAAATCAGCAGCATTAAAACTTTTATGCATTAGTGATTCATCTATTAGTACATTTCCTACTATTGTTTCTCTTTTTAATTTTCTTAAGTGCATGTTAATTAAATCAATAGGTGTGATTATCATTATAGAAGTTAAATCAATCTCAATGATTGCGTGTTCTACAATATCTAAAAGCTTCTTCTTTAGTATGTCACAAGCTAAAAGTGTTGGCTTTATGATAATGAATTTTTTATTTGGATTTTCTAACTTTTCTAAAATTACTTTAAGTAAAAGAACACTACTTTTATCACTATGAGCAGCTGCAGTTAATACTTCTAACCCAGATATTTCAGAGTTAATAAATTCAATCTGTTCATCACTGCAAAGTTTTAAAGAGAGATCATCCTTAACGATAGTATACTGGATTAAAAGATTTCCAATGATATCGTCTTTAGATGGAAGTGGTTCTTCAGAAGTTTCACAATACTCAAGCTTCTGAATTATTTCATTTTCCTCTGAGTCGCTAAAAATCACTCTATCTTTTGGTAACAACTCTTTGAATGATTCATCTAAATGCTCATACTCATCAGCATTTAGATTTTCCATTAAAAGGTAGTTAAATATTGGTACAGCGTCATGATGTGTTATTTCATTGAACTTTTTATCTATAATATTTTGAGTGTTTTGATATGAGAGAGTATCTTTAGAAGAAGTCTGATTTTCAGCTTTTTCAATTTTAGAGTTTTTCAAATCATCATAGGACCACTCTTTTCGCTCAAAAAGATATATTCCACGTCTGGTATCTAATAACATAAGAGGAATTAGGTAGCTTTTTGTATGGTGATATATTGTAATATCTTTGTATAAAGTCAGTTCGCTAAATTCTGTTATAGATTTTAGTTTCTTTATGAGTATTGAGTCTGGAATAGTTAGTGATTTGCTCTTTTTTTTAAAGAGTGAAGTGAAAAAAGGTATGTTCATATTTTAAGATTAGATATTGTCACTGCAGTGACAATATCTTAATGATTATTTACCAGCTGCAACACGGTCTTTAAGACCTTTACCAGCTTTAAATTTAGGAACCATTTTATCTTGAGTTGTATAAGTTTTATCAGTACCTGGTACTTTACCGCTTTTACCTTTTTGTAATGCAGCAGCAAAGCTACCAAAACCAACTAAAGAAACATCTTCTTTTTTTACTAGAGCTGATGTAACAGCTTCTGTAAATGCTTTAATTGCAGCTTCTGCTTCAACTTTAGTTTTGTAGTTACCACTTGCTTGTACTAATTCTACGAATTGCGCTTTATTCATGAGATTTACCCTTGGATTAAAATATTTCCGAACCACCATGACAAAGTGCTTTGTCTCTAAAATGATTCAGCTAGAGATACTTTATAATTTATTTGCTTAAATTTTTCTTCTTTTTGCTTAAATTTACTAAATAATGTGACAATTTTGTTTCTTTTAGTCCATATTTAGCCCGTTTTAAGAGGTTTGAGAAATTTATAGTAGAGTTGTGATCCATAATCAAAGATGATATTTCCCTGATTTTTTGGTATTTATCAGCATGTGAATGTATCGATAAGAAAACATCTTCTAGTCCATCTCTCTCATTTTTAGTAAGTGCGCTCATATAAAGTCCTTAGTTCTCTAGCCTATTAATTTTTCTAACAGCTCTTATAATCTCATCATCATCTAATTTTCCTAACATGCTCATTACTACAGCTGCAGCTTGTGGTTTAGCACGGCCAAGCTTCCAGTCTTGATATGTACGCATAGAAATCCCAAGAGAATTAGCCATATCTTTTAGGGATATTTTCTTGCCATTATTTTGAGACTCTAAAGAGTTATGTAGGATATTAAATAAATCATCAATTTGCATAAGAGAAAGTATACGGATTATATACTTAAATATACATTTAATATAATACAAAAGATTAAATATTGTATGTAATAGTATTTATTATGTTTATTAAATACTTAATATATCTTATAATATTAATTATATAGTATATTTAATACGATAAACCGTGTATTATTTAGACTATTTTATTGAAATGAATAAAATAGAAATTTTGAGAGTTACTCGTTATTGAGGGAGATTGATTTATTTGTAGGGATTAAGGTGATTTTATCTTCATTGATTTGAAGATAAAAAGGTGTGTAGGCTAGCTCTTCTGTTTTAAATTTGATTTCATTTTCATCATCAATTACAAAAACTATATTATTAAGACCAGTAAATGGTTTTTCAATAGATATTTTTGCATTCATATATGAAGTTTCTATAATATTTTGCTCACTTTTTAAGTCTTGAATCTCTTTTTTTATGTGAGGAACTTTAGTTTGACTATGTCTCTGAGCCTCTTCAAGTTTAAACTTAAGATTTTCTATATCTGCGTTTATATGATTTATCTTTGAGTTTAGTATAGGGATATCTCTATAGTTTATTTTAAAGAGATTATCTTCTCCTCTTACCTGTTTAATCGTTATAGAGTGAGATGCATAAACCTTTAGATTACTTTTAACTAACCCGATAGTTACATCCTGAGCATAGATAGACCCACCAAGGCAGGCCTCTATATCTACTTTAGTAGCATGAACCTCTCCGCCTTCAAGAAGTTTAATCTTAGCTTCATTGCATCTAAGCATTCCTTTGTGTCTATTTATCTCGGCATATTTAGCAAACTGTTTAGAGTCTTGGTGTGTTGCACCATCTATTATCAGGTTTATTGCTTCTAGTGTACTTTTAGCGCCTACATGACCATTTATGTGAATCGTTTCAGATATTAACTCAACACCTTCCCCAATGCTATCTTTTGTAGTGTCATTTTGAGATATCATAACTTCAACATTGTTCTCTTCTTCAGAGGCTAAAGATGTTTGGTTTCTAGATATTTTAGACATTCTAATCTTATTATCTACACTTAGAGAGTTTCCATCAAAGTGAACATATCCTCTTCTTCTACTTTTATAGAGTTTAGATTTTTCATTCTCCTCGATTCTTATACTCTGTTTATCGATTTTTGCTTCTAAATCATCACTATTGTTCGCTGAACCGCCATTAACTTCTTTTCCATATGCATTTAAGCCATTCTTGCCAAAGATAGGTTTTTTAAACTCAATAAGAAGTTCATTCTCTTCTACTTCGATAATCTGATTCTGATTACCTTTTTCTCTAAACCAGTAAACCAGTTTACTCTCTCTCGTAACAACTGCTTTAATACCATTAAACAGAGGTATACGAATATTTTTTGTAAATTTACCTGCATAGATATGTTTTACAAATGCTTTAAGTGTCTTTTTCATCTCTTGATCAAAGATATTAACCAAAATAGAGTTTGATGCTTTTATCTTGTTTAGTTCAGTATATAAAAGAAGTAGCATATCTTTTGGAGTATATTTTTTATATGGTATTTTTGAATCACTCTTGATTGTGATTTTAGGGTGAGTAGCATTATCACCAAGTACTATTTCATAGTTTAGTTTTAAGCCATTGTTTTTGAGTTTTTTTGCAGTGATTGTATAGACTTGGTTAAATTCAATATGTTCATTTAAAATTCTATCTTTATCTGTATACTGATTTAAAATCTCTTTAGCAATAAGTATAAACTCATCAGTTGCACTCTCTTTGATATAAGTGTCAACTTTATTTATACTAAAAGTACACTCATCAAGAGCTACCTGATTGTCCGTAGCAAATATAGCCATTGATTTTTGTATATCTTTTGTTTTTATAACTTTGTTTTGTATCTCACTCATTAGTATTCTAGTAAGTCACTATAGTCATACTTTGAAAAATCTAAATAGAGTTTGCCATTTTGCTTAAGAACTCTTATATCACTTCCATAAACCGCTAAAAATCTTCTTTTAATCACTTTTTTTTGATAAGGCTGTAGATTGAGAGTTTTTAAATAACTCTTTAGCTCTACTATTTCATTCTTTTTCTTAGGCTCTTCTATCTCTCTGTTCTGTAGAGTTTCAACTTCATGAACTGTTTGTGCTTTTTCAGCTATTAGTTTAGTGTTTATAAGTTCAAGTATATTTTTTAACTGCTCGTCTTTGGTACTGTAAACTTGTTCTATCTTACTCATCTCATCTCTTAGCATCTGCTCTTTATCATCTATAAGCTTATCTATCTTAGCTTCTAGTTGAACTATCTTCTCTTTGAGTTGTTGGTTTTCTCTTTGATAAAGAGAGAGAACCATAGCAACAGTTGTTTTAGGTTTAGCAGGAGCATTTTTAATGGCTTTTTCTTCTTGTCTTTTCTCAGTTTGTTGTTGATGAACTTCACTTCTTTTATCACTATCAAGGGAACTTCTTGTTACGATAATATAGGTAACGCCATCCTCAATAATATAGTTAAGTTTTTTAGCTCTGAGTTTAGAGTTTATCATCTCTTTAGACATTTTAAAATGTGCAGAATATTCGTCTAATGTAAGTCTCATGCAATCTTCCCGAAAATATAATTTTAACTGATTTTATCATAACTTCATAATAAAGTTCCTTTAAATGAAGTATGTCATATAATGTCAAAATTAAATTTTTAGGGAATTATTATGAGCAAAGGCATTTTAGATATTGTAAAACCTGGGGTTCTTTTTGGTGAAGATGTACAAAAAGTTTACACTCACGCTAAAGAGCAAGGATTCGCCATACCAGCTATAAACGTTGTTAGTAGTGACTCTGTCAATGGTGTTTTAGAAGCGGCAGCAAAAGTAAATTCTCCGGTAATTATTCAGTTTAGTAATGGTGGAGCATCGTACTTTGCTGGTAAAGGTTTGAGTAACGAAGGTGAAAAAGCAGCGGTAGCTGGTGCAGTTGCTGGTGCAAAATATGTTCATGCTATGGCAGAAGCGTATGGTGTAGCTGTAATCCTTCATACTGACCATGCAGCAAAGAAACTTCTTCCTTGGATAGATGCACTACTTAAAGCTGGAAAGAGACACTTCAAACATACTAAAAGACCTCTTTTCTCTTCACATATGCTTGATCTTTCAGAAGAGCCTTTGGAAGAAAATATTGCTATTTGTAAAGAGTATTTTGTTGGTATGAACAAGATAGGAATGAGCATAGAAATCGAGCTTGGTTGTACTGGTGGCGAAGAAGATGGAGTGGATAATACAGATATGGATAATTCACTTCTTTACACTCAACCAGAAGATGTTGCTTTTGCATATAAAGAGTTAAGTGAAGTATCTCCTCACTTTACAATTGCCGCTTCATTTGGAAATGTTCATGGCGTTTATAAACCAGGTAACGTACAGCTCACTCCTAAAATCTTAGATAACTCTCAAAAATATATTCAAGAAAAATTTGGCACTGAAGCTAAACCTGTAAACTTTGTATTTCACGGTGGCTCAGGTTCACTTGCTAGTGAGATAAGTGAAGCTATCGGTTATGGTGTTATCAAGATGAACATAGACACAGATACTCAGTGGGCAACATGGGTAGGAACTAAAGCTTATGTTGAAAAATATAACGACTACCTACAAAGTCAAATCGGAAACCCAGAGGGTGAAGATAAACCAAATAAAAAATACTACGATCCAAGAAAATGGTTAAGAGCAGGACAAGAGACATTAGTTGCTCGTACTGTTGAAGCGTTTAAAGACTTAAACGCAATGGATAGAAACTAAACTCTTTTTTCTTTGACGGCTAATCTATAATGAAAAATAAGCTAAAAAGTATGTTGTATAAGAAAATAGCCCAATGGTTGAAAAACTAACATAGATAATTAAAATGGAAAACTAAATGAAGAAAATATTTAACCCAGAGTCAACAGAAGTAACACATAAGATAATAGGTGGTGACCCATCAGGTATAGCAAACTTTAGCAAGCCTAGTCGTGTGATATACAAGACTATATATGAGGGTATGTTAGACAGAACATGGTTTCCATCTCAAGTAGATTTAAGTGATGATATAAAAGCTATGTTACATTTAACAGAAGAAGAAGTCAGATTTTATGAATTAACATTTGGTAAGCTGATATTTAATGATAGTGTAATTACAAATAGAATTATGGATAACTTCAATCAATACATTACAGACCCCATTGCAAACGCATGTTTAGCCAGACAAGCATTTGAAGAGAGTCTCCACTCTCAATCGTATGCATTTATTGGTGATGATGTCTTACAGAAGGCTAATGGGGATAGCGAGAAGGTTTACAACTTATTTAAAACAGATGATATGCTCCTTGAGCTAGCTAGTAATATTAATGCCGATTATGGTAGCTTTGATGATGGCACTGAAGTAGAAGCAGGACACTTGGCTTTGGGTGCTATTGCTAACCTAGCTTTAGAAGGGGTATCATTTCCAGCAGGATTTCTAGCTATATGGTCATTAGGTGATAAGATGAAAGGTTCAGCTAGTATGATAACTGAGATTAGCAAAGATGAGCTTGGTAGTCACTTACCTCTGTATGTGAATCTATACAATCATATCCATACAGATGCAGAGCTAGATAAACCTAAGTATGACAAGATGGCAAAAGAGATGCTAATCAGAGCTACCGAGCGTGAAATTAAATTTCTTAAGTACTCTTCAGAAGGTGTATTAGGATTTTCAGACCCTTCTATTGAAAACTTTATGCACTGGGTATGTAACGAAAGATTTAGAGAATTAGGATTTGAGCTCCACTACTCTAAAGCTGACACTACTGATGGTCTTGTAAAGATATTCAAAAACTACAGCCAGTTAAATGATACTAAGACAAATTTCTTTGAAGGAACAGTAAAGACTTACTCTAAACAAAACTTAGATATGGATTTCTAGCAATAAAAGAAAGAGATATTTAAATAACCAAATTTCTGTTTTGAAATTACCTTGAGGAATATATATTTTCTCATGGTTTTACTCTAAAAATAATTTCAAACCTACTACCATCCTCAGTAGCACTATAAATCAAATCTCCAGCAAAACTCTTCTTCATTATATCCATACTCATATAAAGTCCTATTCCTGTGCCTTTACCTTGCTCTTTTGTTGTGAAGTATGGGTTGAATATTTTCTCT
>JAGGWO010000241.1 GCA_021157485.1 Sulfurimonas sp.
AGTCTGTAAAGTGAGCGATAGCATTAACTGATTTAATTGCTTGAATTGGACCTTCTAATGTTGAAGGTCCAATTCAAGCAATTAAATCAGTTAATGCTATCGCTCACTTTACAGACTGGATTGTTGGTCACGTTCATGATGGTACTCTTGGTTGGGTTGGATTTATGATTATCGCAGCTCTTTACCATATGGCACCTCGTGTATTTAAACGTGAGTTATATTCAAAAAGTCTTATGGCTACACAATTCTGGATTCAAACATTAGGTATCGTTTTATACTTTACATCTATGTGGATTGCAGGTATTACTCAAGGTATGATGTGGCGTGCTCACGATGAATTTGGTAACTTAGCTTACTCTTTCATTGATACAGTTGATGTTTTACACCCATATTATGCTTTACGTGGTCTTGGTGGTTTATTCTACTTAATTGGTTTCTTTATATTTGCTTACAATATATATAAAACTATGTCTGCTCGCCCTGTTGAAGAGGCTGAGTTACAAAATGCATCGCCTATGGGCGCTTAAGAAAGGATATTATTATGTTTCATTGGTTAGAAAAAAATCCATTCTTTTTTGCGGTGGGTGTATTTGTTACTATTGCTTTTGCTGGTTTGATTGAAATCGTTCCAAACTTTGCACAGGCTTCTCGTCCGACAATTGGTACAGCGCCATACTCTACATTAGAGTTAGCTGGTCGCCATGCGTATATTAAAAATAGTTGTAATGCTTGTCATTCACAACTTATTCGTCCATTTAAATCAGAAACTGACCGTTATGGTCACTACTCTTTAAGTGGTGAGTATGCATATGATCGTCCATTCCTTTGGGGTTCTAAAAGAACTGGTCCAGATTTGATGCGTGTTGGTAATTATCGTACAACTGAGTGGCATGAAAACCACATGATGAATCCATCTGCTCTTGTTCCAAGCTCTATTATGCCTGGATACAAATGGATGTTTACTACTATGGTTGATGTTGATACTGTACTTGCTGAGCAAATTACGATTGCAAATGCTTTTGGTGTTCCATACAACAAAGCAGTTCCTATGAAAGATGGTTCAAGTAGAATTGTTAAAATGGGAAGTACTTTAGAAGAAGCAAATAACTTAGCTTTAGAAGAAGCAAGAGCAATTGTTAAAGATATGAAAAATCAAGATGTTAAAGATGCTGTAGCAAATGGAAAAATTCCAGAGATAGTTGCTTTAATAGCATATTTAAACAGTCTTAAGTAAGAAAGGTTTATAGTGGATATTAATGAACTTCAAGCATATGGGTATCTGTTTGCGACTGTTGTTTTAGTTGTTCTTACGTATAGTTATATATATCATCTATACACAAAAAAGAAAGATGTAACTGGAACCGATTATGAAGATTACAGTAATATGGCACTAAAAGATGATATTGGGGACGCTCCGGTGAAACCTATATCTAAAGAAAAAGACAAGTAGGAGAGATATATGAATAAGCTTTATCTTTGGGGAATTATAGTTACAGTAGCGATGCTTGGTGCAACGTATGTAACAGTTGGTTATCAAAAAGGCGGATTGAATGGCGATATAGTAAATATGTTGGCTATTGCTGGTGCTGTAGCACTTGTAATAATTACGATATTTGTTGTAATCAAGTATGTTCGTCAAATGCAAACTGATACTGCAGATGGTGAACTTGCAGATGAGTCTTGGGATAACATTGGTGAATATAAAAATGACCTTCCAATAGGTTGGTCAATTATGTTTTTAGGTACTATGGTGTGGGGTATGTGGTATTTTACAGTAGGATATCCTGTAAATGCTTACTCTCAGATTGGTGAGTACAATGAAGATAGTGCAGTTTTAGATGCTAAGTTTGAAAAAGAGCATGCTTCTATTACGGGTGATAGACTTGTTGAGATGGGAGAATCAGTTTTCCTAGCAGAGTGTATTGTATGTCACGGTATTAATGCTGATGGTATTGATGGACAATCTGCTAATCTTAATCAGAGACTAGAACTTAAAGTTGTTAAAAATGTAATAGAAAATGGTTCTAACGAACATCTTCTTGGTATGGAAATGCCTATGCCAGATCGTAATGGTCTTATGAATGCAAACAATGATTATGCGCCGATTACGGATGCTGAGATTGATGCAGTTGCAACTTATGTGGCAAATGGAATGACTGGAGCAGGTGCTGATGTATTTGCTGGTACTTGTGTAATGTGTCACGGTGCAGATGGTAAAGGTGTTGATGGTATGGGTCCAAATATTAGAGAGTTTACTCCTACACTTGTTACTAATGTTCTTAATCATGGTAAAAAAGGTGTTATTGGTAGAATGCCAGCGTTTGATAGACTTAACGCTAAGCAAAAAGAAGCTGTTGGTGCATATATCAATAGTTTAAGTAAGTAAGGAGATAAGCATGAATGAAAACAGAAGTGTTTGGGCTCTTAATGGTTTAACAGGCGGCTTAATTGCTACAGTATTATTACTTAGTATTTTAGCAGTGTTAACATACTTCGCTATGGCTGTTCAGACTGCTCAGTCAACAAACTATTATAAAATTGTAGATGAAAAATCAATCAAGATGTTTAGCACTGAAAATGGCAAACATCTCGTAGATGTGAAGTAGAGGAGTAGATTATGGATAAAATACTTTCATGGGGTCTAGTTATTATGGCTGCGTACACTCTTTGGGCTGTTGTTACACCTAACCATCTTTTTCTTGGATAGGGAAAACAATTGATTACTTCAAGAGGGCTTGCGGCCCTCATCCTCACAATATTATTTCACACAGCATTATCTGCAGAATATTTATATAAAGATGAAGTGATTCACAACCCATTATTCAACAAAACTGTTGAAAAATTAGGGTCTGAATTATATGAAAAAACAGGTGTTTCATTGAGACTTGTTATGTTGAAAAAATTGCCAGAAGGTTTAGATATTAACTCTTATGAATTAGAGCTATTAAAAGATTTTAATGAACCGACAATTTTACTGACATTTTCTGAACTAGATTCTAAAGTTGATATATTAGCAAGTGAATCCTCTTTATATAAATATTTTAATAAAAAGCAGGTACTCAGTCCTGTTGCTTCACCAGTTCAAGCTTTTTTAATGTCTATAGTATATGCAAGAAGTATAGAAGAATTAAAAAGTATGCTGAATAATACTGAAGGTACCATATTACCGGTATTGTCAGTGAAGTCTAAACCTAATGAACTCATAGGAAAATACTCTGCTGCAATGTATAATGGCTATTTGGATATAGCACATCAAGTTGCAACTAGTAAGGGTGTAGTCTTAGAAAACGATGCCGGCAACACAAATAAAAATGGTCTGTTTATCATCAAGTTTATATTTTACACTATAATCATTATCGCTATTTATATGTATATAAAAAGAAGACTCTTTATAAGAAGGCAGAAAAATGAACTTCAGTAGTGGAAGAATTTGGCCATATGCTATTGGTATATCTATAACTTTAGTATTTGGTTTTTGTGTAACAACTGTAATGGTGACTAGCAGTGCGAATATTCAACCTAGTGAATTGTATATGACACATTATCAAGATGCAGATGCAAATGCAAATAAGCTTATTTATAAACGTATGGCATTTGATAAAAAATATAAAATTGATTATATATCAAATAGTATGAGTGAAAATGAATCATTCATTACATATAAAATTACAGACTTGAATGACAAACCGATAGAAGAAGCAAAAGTTATTGTAGCTACAAGCAGACCAGAAACATCAGAATTTAATCAAAATTTAGTTAATCCGACAGTTGAAAATGGTGTTTACACATTCAGTGGAGCTAAATTTCCAAAAGTCGGAGTATGGAATATAATGGCTAAAATTGATATAGGTGATAACTCAAGATATTTAAATATAAAAGCAGACACAAGAAATTCTATAACATATGAATTTTAGACAATGGATGAAACTACTATAGTTTTACCATCTGCTCGTGCCATTCGTCACGAGCAGCTTCAAATAGAGAGTTCCTCTCTTTTCCTTCCAAATTATATTACCATAAGTGAGTTTGTCTCTAAGCTCTGTATTGTAAAAGACTTTAAAATATGTGATGAAGATAGTCGCGTTTTATTACTTTTAGAAGCATCTGATTTTAAAGAGTTTTCTTCGCTTCAAATAGAGAGAAACTTTTTTACTTTTACTAAAAACTCATCCTATATATTTAAATTTTTTGAAGAGTTGAGCGCAGAGCTGTATGATATAAATAATTTAGATTTAGCAGATATATATGCAGAGTATGAAGAGCATATAAGCATACTCAAAGAGCTATATAAAAGATATGAAGCACTCTGTAGTGAGAGAAAAATATTAGATAGAATTTTTTTGCCTAAGCTTTATAGCTTTAACACTGAGTATGCCCAAAGTCATAAAAATATATTACTTTATTTAGATGGACACTTAACAAACTTTGAATTTGAACTATTAGAGAAGTCTGCAGAGTTCTCTAATGTTGAGATACTCTTTAATACGACTGCGTTTAATACAAAAATGCAGAGTAGATTTGCTGAGTTAGGGATTGAATTAGAGAAAGGTTATGAGTATAAAAT
>JAGGWO010000045.1 GCA_021157485.1 Sulfurimonas sp.
ATAAAAAATGGAACATCCGCGCCTACTTTTAATCCTATCTGAGCCAACTCATTTATACTTAGTCCTAAGTGTAGCACTTCATTACACATTTTGAGGTAAGTTGCAGCGTCACTGCTTCCACCACCAAGTCCAGCAAACGCAGGAATATTTTTATCTACTTTTATCGCGTATGTCTGCATCAATTTTTCTAGTGCATCAGAATTAGTAGCACTCTTGAGTGCAAAGTAAGCTTTATAAATAGTATTTTGCTCTGTCTCACATGAAAAATCACCAATAATTTTAAATTCATTGGCTTTTGCATCCACTTCCTCTTTTGATACAAAAGACAACTCATCATAAAGATTTTGCACTCTCATAAAACGTGAGACTATTTCGTGATACTCACCTCTAGTTCCAGTGATCTTTAGGAATACATTTACTTTAGCATAAGCTTTATGGAGTTTCATATCTTTTTCTACTTCTTTAAAAGCTTACTTAATATATTTAAATCTTGAGTACTTGCCTCTTTGGCTGCCGCAATATTTGAATCTTTCACATCTTCAAGTAGTTCATTTCTAACAATAGAGATGTCTGATGGAGCATCAATACCCAGCTTTACAACACCCTTTTCAACGGATATAACCTTTACGATAATATTATCGCCAATAACAATAGACTCATCTAATTTTCTAGCTAATACTAACATGTATATATCCTGCCTAGCTCATATTTTACTTGGCTCTCTTGTATGGTGACTATAGAGATGTTATCTCCATTGTCTAACCAGTAAGTGCCACTCTCTTGTATCTCTAAATCTTCTAAAGCAAGAACTCTTCCATATTTGATATTTTCTGCATCACCAGTATAAAAGTTAAGAGGTATATTCAAAGATTTTTTAATATCAAGAGCTTTTTCTCCATCATATTTAAACTGCCCCTCGTTCAATCTCTCTAAGGCACTAAGGCTTCCATCTTTTACACCTAGTCTCTGAGATATGATTCTTCCAAGTGAGCGAATATATGTTCCCTCTGATACTGTAGCTTCAAAAGTTACAAATGGATGAGAGTAATGTATTAACTTTGTTTCATAGATTGTGGAGTTTATCTTATTAAGAGTAAACTCTTTTCCAGCTCTAGCTAAATCGTAAGCACGTTGACCATTGATACGCTTAGCACTAAAGATAGGCGGTTCATACTCTAACTCACCCTCTAAAGATTTAACTGCGTTTAGTATCTCTTGTTCTTGTAATTCACCCAATACCTCAACATTCTCTATCATCTCAGTGTCAAGAGAATCACTCTTTGCACCAAGCCACAGAGTTGCTCTGTATACTTTTGGTGTTTTGTTTAAAAACCTAAATAGTTTTGTGTGAGTTCCAAAGCCTATGAGTAAAACTCCCTTTGCAAAGGGGTCAAGTGTTCCTGAAAAACCGGCTTTTTTATTATTATATTTACGTTTTAATTTAGAGAGGAATAAGTTTGAGCCAATTCCCGATGGCTTGTAAGCAACAAAAAGACGATTCATAGCTTCTCAACGAAAGATGCCAATATATCCCTTTTAGTACCTGCAAAATTAATGTTTAGTTTAAACTCACGTCCAGACTTACTTATACCAACAACTCTTCCTGTTCCAAATATTTTATGACGAACTAAATCACCTTTTTTAAAGGCTGTATTTTTCTCTACTATTAAAGAGCCCTCACAAAGGCCTGCTTCATTAAAAAATCTACTTTTTTGCAAATCACTTCTACGACCTTTATAAAATCTACTTCCAGCGTGAGAAAGAGTTAGAGTATCTTTTGCTCTTGTAAAAGATACATAACCTAAACGTCTCTCCTCTTCTAAGTCGCTTCCATCACCGACAAGGGGCAAAAAGCCCTCTTCTAGACCAATTATAAATACATGCTCAAACTCTAAACCTTTTGAAGCATGAATACTCATCATATAGATAGACTCACCCTCAACTTGGTCTTGTTCACTCTGAAGTGTCAGCTCATTTAAAAACTCATCAAGAGAAGCCTCTGGAGAATTTTTCACAAAATCACGAAAGAGTCCATAAAACTCATCCATATTTTGAACTCTTTCACTCTCATCTTGCATGCCTTTATAGATATCTTTTAGATGAAAAGTCTCTTCAAGCACATCTATAAAATTGTATGTAGCCTCACGTGAGATTGTAGAGACTTCTTGGATATCTTTAATAAACTTCTTAAGTGTTCCTGTATTTTTCTTTCTAACAAGAGCTTCTAAATCTGCTATTGATGCACTTTTAATATACTCAAAAATAGATTTACCTTGATTGTGAGCTGCTAATTCAACTTTCTCTACACTTGCTTTACCAAGTCCACGTTTTGGTTTATTTACTATACGTTTAAATGAGAAATCATCATGAAAGTTTGTAATAACTCTTATATAAGAGATAAGATCTTTAATCTCCGCTCTATCATAGAAACGCAGCCCACCTACAAGTTTATAGGCAATAGAAGCACGATTCAAACCCTCTTCTATAGAACGACTTAGAACATTCACACGGTAAAGAATTGCAATATTATTTGCCCCTACACCTGAGTCTAAAAGTTTATTGATTTTTATAGCTATCTTTCTAGCTTCTTCATTTTCATCATTAGAGTTTAGAATTGTTACATCATCTCCACTACCACGAGTTGGGATTAGTTTTTTACCTAAACGTGAACGGTTGTGCTCGATAAGTGCGTTTGCAACTTTTAGGATTGGAGAACGTGAACGGTAGTTCTCTTCTAGTTTAAAAACTTTTGTTCCTTCAAAATCTTGGTCAAACTCCATAATATTTCGTATATGTGCACCACGCCAACCATAAATACTCTGATCATCATCTCCAACAACACAAAGGTTAGTATGTGTTGTACAGAGTTTCTCTAAGAGTTTTAACTGCAGTTCATTAGTATCTTGATACTCATCAATCATAATATACTGATACTTTTTAGATGTAATTTCTGCAAGTTCAGGGTTTTCATTTAAAAGTTTAAATGTAAGTGCAATTAAATCGTCAAAATCCACTAAGTTATTCTCATGAAGATAATTTTCATACTCTCTATAAACTTCAGCAATCTGTTTGTAGTTAAAAAGTTCGGCTTGTTTATATGCATCATCCGGACTCATTAAAGAATTTTTATATCTTGATATCTCACTTGCAATTAGTGGTGTTGGAAGTTCAGAGTTTATCTTTTTAATAATACGTTTTTTATCATCTGTATCAATAACTACAAAATTATTTGCTCTTTTGAGTAAGTGGATATTAAATTTTAAAAATAGTAGGCCAAACTTATGGAATGTACAAAGCAGTGGTGGATAAGCACTTGTACTTATCATGTTTAAAGAGCGTTCTTTCATCTCTTTTGCAGCTTTATTAGTAAAGGTAAGTGTTAGAGTGTTTGAAGCTGGAATTCCAAGTTCTTCTATAAGATAAGCTAACCTAGAGATAATTGTAGTTGTTTTACCACTTCCTGCTCCAGCTAAAATAAGAACTGGCCCCTCAGTCTGCTTTACTGCATTTGTTTGCGATTCGTTTAAATTCTTAAATATTTTTTCCATTTCCAACCACTATTTTTGTTAATTAGTTATATTATAGCTAAAAATCTAACAAATTATTACAAAGCTATTGCATTAATTATAATTATGAGTTATAATTTTGATATCAATATTACTTATAGGAATTATAATGTTAAAAGATTTTGCTAAATTACAGACATTTCTGATGGTTATTAAAGAGAAAAGTTTCTCTAAAGCATCGGCTAAATTAGGGATTTCTCAGCCTGCTGTTACTCAACAGATAAAATTTATAGAAGACTATCTTGATACTAAGATTGTAGATAGAAAAAAGAATGGTATTCTTCTTACTAAAGAGGGTGAAGATCTTTATAGAATTGCTCAAAGACTTGAAAAAGCTATATCAAGCAGTGAAAAAGAACTACTAAAAATTATAAATAAAGAGTTTACATTTGTCATGGGTGCATCATTTGCTATAGGTAACTATGTTCTACCGAACTACCTGGGTGAAATAAAAAAACGTATCAATAATGAAGTATTTATGAACGTTGCATTATCGGATGAAATCGTAGAGCAACTAGTGGATAAAAAAATAGATATCGCTTTAATCGAATCTCCAGTATTTAAAGATGGAATTATATATAGAGAATGGGTAGAAGATGAGCTTGTTGTTTTCTCAAACCAGCCTATTAAAAAACATCTTGTTGCAGATGATCTATTTGAGTTTGACTGGATCTGTCGTAATGAAGAGTCACATACAAGAAAACTGACTTCTGAAACTTTTGAAGAGCTTGGAGTTCAGTGTACAAACTTCAATGTTCTTGCAGTTCTTGCTAGTCCAACTGCTATTAAAGAGTCTATTACACATGCTGACAAAAACAGCGAAAGACCTCTTGTATCTATTATGTCACGTCACGTTATACAGTCTGAATTAGCAGCAGGTACACTTTATGAGGCAAGACTAAAAAATCATAAAATAATGAGAAAATTTTATATTGCATACTCTAAAGAGAAAAAACATGATGCATTTGTAGATAACGTAGTTAATTACCTACTTACACTCAATAAAGTATAAAAAGGGCTCTAGCCCTTTCATCTATTTTTTAATAAATTTAGAGTTTTCTGGATTTGATAAAAAAGATGCCATTGAGTTTTCAACTCCACCTTCATCAACCTCTTTTTTTACCACACTCTTTTCTCTATAAGTACTTAGATTTATAAACAGTGGTGTTTCATCTACTATTATTTGCATAACGCTGAGAAGTGGCAGAGTTACAACACTTCCAAAATTTTCACTTCCAAAACCAGCTTCAAATACTAAAAATCCATCTTCAATACGAGCTGTCTCAAAAGTATATCCAGCAAGGAAAAAAAGAGTTAAAGGACGAAATTCAGACTCAATACTCTCAGGCAAGCTTGGTTCAAACGTGGCTTCTTCAACTTTACATAAAATTCCAAAATTTTGCTCTTTTTGGAAAAAATGAATTATTAACTCTTGAATATTCTTC
Source organism: Sulfurimonas sp. (assembly GCA_021157485.1). Taxonomy (GTDB): domain Bacteria; phylum Campylobacterota; class Campylobacteria; order Campylobacterales; family Sulfurimonadaceae; genus Sulfurimonas. Next base: position 5,012 of record JAGGWO010000045.1, read on the forward strand.
TGCATCAGTAGTGCAAATTCTTTATCTTCTATTATATTCTCTAACAAGGAGTGTCCCTTTTTTATATATTAACTTGTCTAATTATATCAAAAACTCGCATCTTTCTAGTATGTCAAAATCTATCATTGCGTTTAACAGAGCTACTTTTGAAAAACTTCTTAATTCATGAACTTTAATATCCACTTCTGTAATTTTACCCTCATCTAAAAGTCTAGCTCTTGTTGTACCCTTCAATAGAGGTCTTTTTGGTGTAATCCACTTTCCCTCTTTCGTATAAAACGCAATGTTTGCAATACTTGTATCTGTGACTAATAGGTCTTTGATAATCAAAACATCATCGCACTCACCTCTTTGTGAAAAAAGTGAGTCTATCTCTTCTCTAACAGTGGATTTATGCTCATAATCTATATTATTTTCAAAGATAAGCTTCAAGGTTGTTATATCTCTTTTTTTATACTCATGAAAAGTTACTTCTACACCATAAGCATCATAAACTGCGCGACATCTATATATACCCCATTCAGGAGGATTAATCAACTCTTCTAAGTTTTGTATATCTTTTACTCCATGAGCCTCTAAAACACTCTCATAGCGTTTTTGATGGTACTCAATATTAAAAATTTCACCATCAACTATTTTAATAGTTTCTAAAAAAGTGTTATTCACTAAACAGCTCTGTACTTAGATATCTTTCACCAGTATCACAAAGAATTGTTAAAAGTGTCTTACCTTGAAACTCTGCTCTTGAAGCAACCTGCATTGTAGCCCATACATTTGCACCAGCAGATATACCCACAAGTAGCCCCTCTTTTTTCGCTAACATTTTTGCAGTTTCTATAGCATCTTCATTACTTACTTTAATAACTTCACTATAAACAGTTGTATCTAAAATATCTGGTATAAATCCAGCCCCAATACCTTGAATTTTATGAGGTCCAGGAGCACCACCAGAAAGGATTGGGGAAGCTTCCGGTTCTACTGCAATAACCACTATATCTGATATCTCTTCTCTTAGTAATTTAGAAGTTCCAGTAAGTGTACCACCTGTTCCAACAGCTGCCACAAAAGCATCAAGCTTTCCATCTGTATCTCGAAGAATCTCTTTAGCAGTAGTCAAAGTATGAATCTCTGGATTAGATGGGTTTTGAAACTGCTGGAGTACTATAGAGTTAGGAGTTGAACTCTGTAACTCTTCTGCCTTAGCAATTGCACCATTCATTCCCGAAGAGGCAGGAGTTAAAACAAGTTCTGCCCCAAAAGCTTTTAAAAGGTTACGTCTCTCAATACTCATAGACTCTGGCATAGTTAAAATAAGTTTTAAATTTTGTGCAGCACAGTTAGCGGCAAGTGCTATTCCAGTGTTTCCACTCGTTGGCTCTATAATAGTAGTCTCGTTAGTTATTTGACCAGACTCAATTGCTCGTCTAATCATGTTAAAGCCTATTCTGTCTTTTACAGAACTTGTTGGATTCATAAACTCACACTTACCAAGGATTGTAGCTCCTGTAAGTGCTGATGGAGTGTTTAAGCGTACAAGAGGAGTATCTCCGATTAGTTCTGTAATATTCTTAGCTATCTTTGGCATAATTCATCTTCTTTTTTATTAAATAATTTAAGTTATACTATTATACTGAAAATATGAGGATTTATATAATGGCTATATATGCTACTGATGGTAAAAAACTGATAGATGTTGAGTATGATGTAATTATAGAAATAAATGATATTGTTGACGGGATGAGAGTACTCTCAGTAGATAAAAAATCAGAAGAGTATGCAGTATTTTTACTAGAACCTAACACAAAAGTAACTTGTTATATATTTGATGAAGTTTTTATAATCGGAAAAGCTGATAGTTATGATAATTTGATTGAGGCTGTACAAGCTTGGAATAATAACGAGATATAAAGTAAATGGTGCGACTGGGGGGATTTGAACCCCCACACCGTTAGGCACGAGCCCCTCAAGCCCGCGTGTCTACCGTTCCACCACAGTCGCATTTGTAAAAAAGAAATAAAAAAAGGCTCTAGCTCAATAAAGAACTAAAGCCTTTGAGGGTATATTTAGTTTAGTCTAAAGACTATCCTAAATATGGGTTAGCATAAAGAGCGATTAATGCAATAACTAGTGCATAAATAACTTGTGCTTCGATCATTGCAAGAGCGATGCGGATTGTAGTCACATGTTAAGCACCAATACTCCCGTTAAATACTCTACACGAAACCGTTGCACA
>JAGGWO010000249.1 GCA_021157485.1 Sulfurimonas sp.
CTCTAACTATAGATACGACAGAACTGTTTAGTGAGATATCTGATGATAGTTTAAATAGTATGTTGACTATTACAGGTGATTTGGGTGATTCTGTAGATATTAATGTAGCGGAATGGAATAAATCGGATATTGGAACCATGGATGGTTTTGATGAGTATATTTCAACAAATGATGTTACTGTACTTTTACAAATTGAAGATGATTTAACTGTAGTGTAGTACTAGTATAAATGGGCTTTTTGCCCATTTTGCTTATTTATTTAAATCATATGCTAGAATAACGAATCAAAAAGGAAGCAGTAATGACAAAAAAACTACTATTGGCTGTGTTATCACTAAACGCAGTACTTAATGCACAAGATTTAAAAACAACTATAAATGAAGTCATATCAACAAATCCGATTATTCAAGAGAGATTGAAAAACTATAATGCTACCAAAGAAGATATTATAAGCGCAGAATCTGGCTACTATCCTAAGGTTGATTTAAATCTTGGTTTTGGAATGGAAAAAAGTGATGGTACAGATGAATTTGGGAATGACCGTTTTGTAATAAAAGAAGATACATTTAGTGTTTATCAGAACTCTCTAAAGTACACTCAAAATCTTTTTAATGGTTTTAGTACAACTTACCAAGTAAAAGAGCAAGAGTACAGAACTGCTTCTTCTGCTTATAGCTACATAGAAAAAGTAAATAACACTTCATTTGAGATGGTGAACCAATATCTACAGGTAATGAGAAACCAAGAACTTTTAGAAACTGCAAAAGAGAATGTTCAAATAAATAAAGAGATTTTTACTAAGGTTAAAAAGCTTTATGAGGCAGGTTTGACAACTCTCTCTGAAGTAAATAAAATTGAGTCCTCTTTATCTCTGTCTAAATCAAACCTAGTTGTTCAGGAGAACACAATACTTGATGTTTCTTATAACTTTCAAAGAGTTTTAGGAAGATATATGGACCCCGAGAGTATGAGCAGACCGACACTAAATATCACTTTGCCAGCAACTCAAGAAAAAGCTGCACAGTTTGCAATGCAAAACAATCCATCTCTTTTAGTTAGTGAGTACAATATTAAACTAGCTCAAGCTACAAACAGAGAGCAAAAATCAGCTTTTTATCCAAAAATAGATATAGAAGTTTCTCAAAGTATGAATAAAAACCTTAGTGCAATTGAAGGTGAAGATAATAGATTTCGTGCAATGGCTTATCTCTCATATAATATCTTCAATGGCTTCGCTGATACTTCAGCACTTCAAAAAAGTGTAAGTCAAGTTCATCAAGAAATAGAGAGTAAAAATAACTTAAGACGCCAAGTAATAGAAGGGTTAAATCTATCTTGGGCAGCAAATAAAAAGCTAGAAGAACAGTTAGTGCATTTAAAGGATTATAAAAAATTCTCACATAAAACACTAACATTATATGCAAAAGAGTATGATTTAGGTCGTCGTTCACTTCTTGACTTACTATCTTCTCAGAATGATTTCATAGCTTCAAAAGCTCAAATAATTAATACAGAATATAGCCTACTATTTGCAAAGTATAGAATACTAGATGCTATGGGAACTCTTGTTTCAACTGTCGTGTCAAATGAAGATATTATCTACTCAAATGTTGGTTTAGATGGAAAAACTCCAGACAACACTGATAACACACCAATTCAGTATGACAGAGATCAAGATTTAATAGTTGATAACATGGATATCTGTAACAACTCTCTAAGCACTCAAATGAAAAATATTTATGGATGCGAACTTAAAGATGATGCTGTGGCTAAAATAGAAAGATATGCTGCGTTTGAGTTCTCAGATGATGAGTTAGATAGTGCTTCAAATGAAAAATTACAAAACCTAATTAAAGAGTTGACTCCATATGGATTCAACAAAATAAAAATCACACTTTTAGGAAATGCTCAAACACAAGAGCTATCTCAAAGAAGAGCTGATGTAGTTAGAGATATATTTGTAAAAGCCGGAGCTTTAGCAAAAGATATAACAATTCTAGCAAACGCAGACAAAGCACCAATGTTTAGTCATGAAGATGATAGAAATAATCGTGTTGATATTATAGTTACGAAGTTAAAATAGAGATTCTAATTCTTAAAAATGGTACCAGAGATTGAACTGGTACTTCATTAACTAACTTTTATTATCTATTTAAAATCCTACTATTGTTGTACTTTACAATTAGATCTTCTATGTCTTTTCTTAAATATAGCTTTTTGTGTATTTAGTAATATTTTCTGCTATAATTCTTTAAAATACAATGATTCCATTATTTTAGGAGTTTCTTATGGTTAAAGGTAAAAAGGTTAAAGCGATAGAGGAACCATCGTTTGATAAAGCATTAACCACAGAGTCTATAGGGCTGTTTATAAAAGCAAGAAGAACACAACAAGGGCTCAGCACTAAAAATGCTGCTATGTTATGTGGTGTCTCTGCTAATACTCTTAATAATATTGAAAATGGTGTAGATGGGATGAGAGTCTCTTCTGTTCTTCGTATTACGACCGCCCTTGGCATTAAACTTCAAATAGCACCATGGAATAAGTAATGAGTGATAACAGATTAAACATAACGATGTCAGGTAAAGTTGTTGCATCAATATGGGTAGATAAATTAGAAGAGACTTATAAATTTGAGTACAGTGATGAATGGGTAAAAAATGGCTTTGCAGTATCTCCACATTTACAGTTAAATAAATCTTTAAAGTCAGGAATTGTTAGAAGATTTTTGGAAAATCTTATTCCAGAAGGAAAGGGATTAGAGGATATAACTCAGTTTGCTCATATCTCTAAGAATAATACTTTTGCCATAATAAAAGCTATTGGGTATGATACTTCTGGTGCTTTGATGTTTGGTGAGCCAACAGATAAAGACGAAGCTATCTTTAGAGCAATATCAGATAATGAACTAGCTGATAGAATTGATAAGATAGAAGAACAAAGTATAGCAATATGGGATAAGAAAGAGAGATTAAGTCTTGCAGGTGTTCAAGAGAAGCTCCCCGTAATTATAAAAGATGGTGAAATTGGTCTTGGAGATGGAACTTTATCATCAACTCACATTATGAAGTTTCAGACTAAAAAGCATGCTAATATCGTTGTTAATGAGCTATTTTGTATGAAATTGGCAAAAAAAATTAATCTTAGCGTTGCAGAAGTTGAACTACATCGCTTTAAAGAACATCCTGTGTTGATGGTAAAAAGATTTGATAGAGTTTACAAAGAAGATAGAGTAGAGCGACTACATGTAATAGATGGGTGTCAGATGTTAGATCTGTCTTCTACTTATAAATATGAGCGAAACTTTGGTTATGGACGAGATGTAAAAGATATACGAGAAGGTGTAAGCTTTTCTAAATTATTTAATAGTGCAAATATATGTGAAGTTCCTGCAAAAGCTAAATTAGAGATTCTTAACTGGAGTATTTTTAACCTGATAATTGGTAATTCAGATGCTCATGGAAAAAACTTCTCATTCTTTGTAGATGAGAGAGGTATTAGACCAACACCATTTTATGATATGCTCTGTATTATTACTCATGAGAATGTAGAACATGATTTAGCAATGGCTTATGGAGATGAATTTAACCCTAATGAAGTAAAAGCTTATCAACTAAGAGAATTTGCTGATGATATAGGGGTTAATTTTAAACTTGTGTCTCAGAGTGTGGAACAAATAGCAAGTTTAATTATAAAAGCTTTAGAAGGTAATATTGTAAGTGCTTCTGATATTTTAGATGAAGAAAGAGTATTTATAGATCAATTAAGAATACTGATTCTTCAAAGAGCTAAAATTTTTAAAGCGATTGCTTTGGAGATGGATACAATAAGCTATTGAGTTTATTTAAAGTATAAATTGTTTGAAAGTTTCACGAGGGTTGCAACACATGGTACCGATAGCCGGACTTGAACCGGCACTTCCAGAAGAAACCAGATTTTGAATCTAGCGTGTCTACCATTCCACCATATCGGCTTATATAAGCGTGTTGCAAGCGGAAGTATACAAAGATATTATTAAAGAAATGTTTAAAAACGACTTAAAAGTAAATAACATTTTGTCGATATGTTTGCATGGAACTCTTATTGCTAAGAAATTTAGTAAATAATTGAATAATAAAACATTTTTTATGGAGGTGCAGTATGCGTGTTACGTCTAGTATGTACTATGAAAACTTATATGGTGCTAATGGCTCCAAGTTAAATAAAGAACTTTTTGATGTAAACAAGCAGATAGCATCTGGACTTAAGATTCAGTATGCAAGCGATGATGTATCTACATTTATTGAAACAATGAGACTTGATAATGAACTCACCACGCTAGGACAAGTTAAACAGAGTACCGAGAGTGGTTATAAAATTTCTAATCAGTCAGATGTGATTTTAAATGATTTTTCTACGTCTATGGATAAATTTAGAACATTACTTATACAAGCTGCTAATGATTCCAATAGTGATGTCTCTCGTGACGCAATTGCGGCAGAGTTAAGAGGTCTAGAAGATCATCTTATGAACTTGTCTAACACTTCTATTAATGGGCAGTATTTATTTTCTGGTTCGGCTATAGACGTTAAGCCAATTAGTGCTGATGGAGTCTATCACGGTAATGATGTCCCAATGAACGCTTTTTTAGGTTCAAACTCTCTGCAGCAATATAATTTAACTGGTGCCGATCTATTTTTAGGTGAAGAAACCCTTGTTAATAGAGAAATAACAAGTAATGTGGTCAACAATAATCTAAGCATGCAATATCCTAATTTTTCAGATCCAACAGTTATGGGAACAGTAGATGTTCCTATTACTACTGAGAGTACAATTCGTGACTTAATGGGCGATAACGATACTGATGCTTCTAATTCACTTCTAAACCATTTTTATTTAAGTGGTACAAAAAGTAGTGGTGAATCTTTTAGTGAGCATATTGTTATGAATGGAACCCAAAACATTGATAGCTTGCTGGATGAAATAGGTTCAGCCTATGGAAATCAGCCAAATTTAAATTTAGTGAATGTTAGCTTAAGTAAATCTGGGCAAATAGTGGTGGAAGACAAAATATCAGGTTCTAGTAAATTAGAATTTCATATGGTTGGAGCGATAGACTATAACAGCAATGATGGAAATGATGCAGCAAATATTAATGATGCAACACTGTATGCTACTAGTTTAGGGGAAATAGACAATCTCAAACATGGTGAATCGAGTTTTGATAGTATTGTCCATGGAGTAAGTACAGTTGCAAATCCAGATTTATTTTTAAAAAGTTTTCTTAAGTCTCCGTATGCAAAAGTAAATACTTATACTGCTGTGCAAAGTAGTGCAGAATTTATACAAGTAGCACCTGTTGCTTCTGGTGAAACATTAACATTAACAACAAGTCATGGTGCTGGATCTCCATACTCTCAGTTATTTAATACAGATGCACAAAATACATACGATCTTTTAAAAACTCAAGTAGAAGCTGATGGTTACTTTACTTTAAGTGTCAATGGTGATACTCTTACTTTAAATCCTACAGATTTAGGTGTAGCAAACAGTGTAAGTGCAAGTGCTGATTTAGTTAATGATGTTGCAGCTGATACAACTCCTATCGTAACAAATGGCACATTTTCTGATGATATAGATACTATTCTGTATGACAGAACAATGTTTAGTAAAAATGGCTCAGTGCTGTCTTCTTCAACACCTCAAATATTAGTTGATACAAATGCTTTTGCTTCTGCTTCTACAAAAATTTCTGAAGTTGCAGACTTATCTCAAGGAAATACAGGCACATTAGATGGTACTACATTCAGTGTGAGAGGAAAAGATACATCAGGAAATAACTTTGATGTACAAATTAACTTTAAAAGTACCGCCAATGGTGGCTCGACATTTTCATTTGACACAGATGGAGATGGTATATATGACGATCCAGAATATGACATTTTCAATATGGATTCAACTAGAGTAGCTGTAGATGCTGATGAGATGACTTATCAGCAAATGATGGATGTCGTAAATATGGTTATTACTGGTGGTTTTCCAGATGGTGGATATGGCAATAGTGCTACTGAATACGACAATAAAATAAAAATTTCAGAGTTTAAGGGTGATACATATATAAGTTATGACGGAAAGATTCAGTTTGAAGAAGTTGGAGTTAGTACAACAAAAGCTGAAATGGCTCTATATGACTTGAATGCTGGAAATTTCAACTCTTCATCATCTGTAATGACTTTTAATTCAAATAATGCTTTGACAATTCGTGACCCAAAAACAGATTTTTTTAAAACTATAGATGAAATGATAGTTGCTGTAGAAAATTATAAAAACTATCCAGACCATACAACGGGTGATATGAGAAATGTTGGTATAGAAAATGCAATTGCGATGGTGGACGATTTACATGAGCATATTGGAAGATCTCATTCTATGGTTGGAGCTCAGTCCAATACCCTTACTAACTCCCTAGAAAGAACAGAAATACTTGAAATAAGTACAATGACTTTACGATCATCAGTTGTTGATACAGATTTAGCTGAAGCTTCATTATTATTATCCCAGCTAACTCTAAATTATGAAGCCATGCAATATACTGTTGGAAAAGTTTCAAGACTAAGTTTAGTTAACTACTTATAGCCCTCTAGAGTACAAATTGCCAAAGATATCCATTAGTGGAACATTTTTAGCTATACTTCTTATAATTACAAACATTCATTTGTTAAAGGCTATATAAACTTGAAAGAAACTCTTTTTATAATATTTTTAGGTATTTTTATTTACCTTGGTGTCTCTACCATTTTTGGCGATAGCGAACTTATGGGGAGTTATGGTTCTGTATTCGCTTCATATAATCAGCATCTATTTGGATATCTCTCTTTTATTTATCTCTTTGCACTTCTTGTACCAATCTATTTTCTATATAAAAACACAACTCTTGATTTTAGAAAAGCTCAAATAACTATTGCATCAATTCTACTTTTTTTATCTACTATCTTAGCGCAAGCAATGCTTATCCAAGGTCCTTTTAGAGGTAAGCTTGGTGCTGATTTTGTTGACTTTTTATCTCCTTATATAGGTCTTTTTGGCTTATGGATGTTTTGGATGATAATTACTATGGTATCTATTGTGGTGCTACTTGATAAAACTACACAAGAGATAAGTTTAATAATAATAGAGTTTATTAAAAATAAAATTTCTAAAGGATCTGCAAAGTCAAAAAAAGTAGAAGCAGTAACTAGCGAATCTCTCCATACTCATGAAGATATTCATGAGGTTGTTGAAGAACCTATCATCAAAGATATTCCTTTGGAGAGTGATTTTATTGAAGATGAGCCTAAAGAAGATATTGATAAGCCTGCATATTTAAGAAAAAGTAAATCACAGACTAAAGATAAGAAAAATATTATAAATCTTGCTTCAAAAGTAAAAGAACAAAACAGTACGCTTATTGTTGATGAGCTAGAAGAGAATGCTAAACTACTTGAGACAATTGAGAAGGGAAGTGCACCTAAACCAAAAAACTTTACTCTTCCATCAGTTAAATTTTTACAAAAACCAGATACTACATCTCATACAATTGATGAGAGCGAAGTTGATGATAAAATTCGTTATCTTATAGAAAAACTTGCTCATTTTAAAATAGACGGTGACGTAGTTCGTACTTATGCTGGCCCAGTTGTCTCTACATTTGAGTTTAAGCCAGCTGCAAATGTAAAGGTAAGTAAGATTTTAAATCTACAAGATGATTTAGCTATGGCTCTTTCAGCCGAAACTATCCGTATTCAAGCTCCTATTCCTGGAAAAGATGTAGTTGGAATAGAGATACCAAATGATACAGTGGATACTATCTTTTTAAGAGAACTGCTTGATTCTAAACTTTTTAAAGAATCTGCTTCACCCCTGACTATTGCTCTTGGAAAAGATATTGTCGGTAAACCTTTTATAACAGACCTTAAAAAACTTCCTCACTTACTAATTGCCGGGACAACAGGGAGTGGAAAGAGTGTTGGTATAAACGCAATGATACTTTCACTTTTATATAAAAACTCACCAGACCAACTAAGACTTCTGATGATTGATCCTAAGATGCTTGAGTTCTCTATATATAATGACATTCCTCATCTTCTTACTCCAGTTATTACAAAACCTAAGCAGGCTATTGTAGCTCTTAACAACATGGTTCACGAGATGGAACGTCGCTATGAACTTATGAGTGAAACAAGAACTAAAAATATTGAAAACTACAATGAAAAAGTAAAAAAAGAGGGTGGTGAGCACTTTCCGTATATAGTTGTTATCATCGATGAGTTAGCCGACTTAATGATGACAAGTGGAAAAGATGTTGAGCATTCTATCGCAAGACTTGCTCAGATGGCTAGAGCTTCAGGAATTCACTTGATTGTAGCAACTCAAAGACCATCAGTAGATGTTGTAACAGGTCTTATCAAAGCAAACTTGCCGTCTCGTATATCATACAGAGTAGGGCAGAAAGTTGATAGTAAAATTATTTTAGACCAGATGGGTGCAGAATCACTTCTTGGACGTGGGGACATGCTCTTTACTCCTCCTGGTTCAACTGGATTAGTGAGACTTCATGCTCCTTGGAGTACAGAAGAAGAGATAGAGAAAATTGTTGATTTTATAAAATCACAAAGAGATCCGAACTACGATAAAAGCTTTCTAGTTGAAGAGAATGAAACAGTAAATTCTGGCGTAAAAGATACATATGAAGAACTAGACCCACTCTATAATGATGCTAAAAATGTAGTACTTACAGATAGAAAGACTTCTATTTCATATCTTCAAAGAAAACTACAGATTGGATATAACCGTTCAGCTAGAGTTATAGAACAGCTAGAGAACGAAGGGGTATTGTCTGCTCCTAATACTAAAGGGATACGTGAAATTCTTTAATGATTAAAGCAAATTTCATTTTTACCAAATACTCTAAATCTTTTAGCGTACATATTAAAAACCTTGAACAACTTACAGTAGAGCAGATACAAGAGATAGAAAACTTTGTCAAAGTGAGAAATGGTATTTTTGACTTTAATAACTACTCATTTAGTATACAAAAAAAGATAGAGTTTCCAGAGTTTGTTGAGCTTATACAACAGAGCAATATTCAAGCAAAACTTTCAGAACATATTATTCAACTTAAGTCTCAGCCAAGAGTTGGTTTTGGTCAATACAAAGGCATGCAGTATAACGAACTTCCAGATTCATACATGCTTTGGTTAAAGTCGAATTACAGAGGTTACGATAGAGATACTATAGAAAAAGAGCTAAAAAGAAGAAAGTTATAACTCTTTAGGACCTATCATATTTTGAGGTACAACCCATGCTTTAAATTCATCTTCGGTAACTAGCTTCAACTCTAATGCCGCCTCAAGCAGAGTAGAACCATCTTTATGTGCTTTCTTAGCTATCTTTGTTGCGTTATCATAGCCTATGTACGGATTAAGCGCAGTTACTAGCATAAGAGACTCATCACGCAGTTGTGTGATACGTTCTTCATTAGCTTTAATTCCCACTATGCACTTATCGCTGAAACTCATACATCCATCACTTAAAAGACGAATTGACTGAAGAAGATTATAAATCATAACTGGTTTAAATACATTAAGCTCAAAATGACCGTTTGAGCCAGCAATAGATATCGTTGTGTTGTTCCCCATAACTTGAGCTGCAATCATAGTTAGTGCCTCACTCTGTGTAGGATTCACTTTTCCTGGCATGATTGAAGAGCCTGGTTCATTTTCAGGCAGACTAATCTCTCCAA
>JAGGWO010000129.1 GCA_021157485.1 Sulfurimonas sp.
AGATGGGCTAAAAAGTTATAACTACTCTAGTTTCCAAAACATCAAACGATTTGCTTCATCAGCTGTTATAATCTCATTCTCTTTGTAAAAATCTATCTTTAATATAGTCTGTTTATGACCTTTTAATAGATAGATCTCTTTTAAGCTTTTAGTGTCAATTACAGAAATATCATCTATCTCATTTTTTACAAACGCAGCTTTTGTGGCCTTTGGATTGAGTCCAACAGCATAAACAAAGAACTCCCCTTTTGTCATTTTGTATTTATCTGGTGTTTCATAAAGTATAACCCTCCTATCTTTACCACCACTAAGTAGTAGATTGCTTTTGTAGTCAATAGAAAAAATGTCCCTCTTATTTGCTTTGTTGAATTTTTGTACTATTTTTCCACTCTCTACTTGTATTTTACTGATTGATGGTGATTCATCTGCCGAATAAATATACTTTTTATCTTCAGTTAAAACAAAGTCTGAAAAACTTGCTTGATTGAGTTCTATTTTATATATGAATTTTTTACTATTGAGGTTATAAAGCATAATCTCATTGCCCATAGTGGCAAAAATAACTCTGTATTTATCTAAAAACTTTACCTCTTGAAGTGTTAAACGCTGTGATACATCTATAAGCTTTGTAAGTTTTCTATTTTCATAAACATAAAATTCTCTCCATCCACTCATCACACGCACTACAAATACAAGTTTTCCATCGAGATAATCAACACTGAATATCAGAGGTCTCATGTACTCTCCCCAGATATCTTTGACTTTTGGAAGTGTAATCTTGTCAACGAGCTTATCTTCTTTGAGGTCGTAAATATCGACAACTCCCTCTTCTGTTCCTATTATTAGAGTATCTCCGACTTTAATAAAGTCAGATACTGCTTCACTTGCAGTTACATAGCGATAGGGTGTTATATCTTTTGCATAAGAACTTATGAAAAAGAGTAGTAATAGTATTGATAAGAGTTTCATTATTTATCCTTTAATCTGCTCTGCTAAAGAGACAATAGATACCTTAAAAGCATCATTTGGACAAACTTCTATACAGTGTCCGCACTTAATACATTCAGCCCCTGTAATAGCTTTACTCTTTTTGCCAACCATATCTAAAACTTGAATTTCAGGACAGACTTTAAAACACTCCATAGAGTATAAACATCTCTCTTTATCATGTACAACTTTCACAAGAGAATATTTACCAATAATAGCGTTGAAACCACCTAAAGGACAGATGTGTCCACACCATCCGTATCTTTGAGAAAAGAGATCAAAAAGAAAAATTGCTAAGAGAAAAAACCAGCCAAAACCAAAACCGAATATAATACCTCTGTGAGCTATTCCAATAGGACTTATCATATCAAACGCAGTAAGTGAAAATATAAAAGAGAGCCCCAAACTTACTATAATTACCCAATATCTTATATTTTTACTAAACGCAATTGCATTCTCTTTTTCTTGAAGATTTAAAACGCGTCTTAGCCATAGTGCAGTTTCAGTGATTATATTTACCGGACAGACCCAAGAGCAGAAAAAACGTCCACCTATAACGCCATATATAAAAAGAATTATTCCAACACCAATTAAAACATCAGTAGCAATAATTGCCCCTGCAAAAAACATCTGTAGTGTTGCAAATGGATCTGAAAGGGGGATAAAATTAAATATTAGTGAACTGCTTAAGTCACCAACTGCTATTTTCCAGCCATACGCATTTGCACCAAAGTAGAGAGTGAGTATTGTTATTTGAAGAAGTCTACGTGAGATGTAGTAACGATGTCTATATAAAAAATTACTCATCATAGAGTCCTTTTAAAATGCCATCCGTATCATTAACATTGTCTAAGGCACTTTTTTCATTTCTTTTAGTCCTCTCTAGTGTTACATCTGTTGATACATTATCAAGTCTACCTTCATCTTCATCCCTCCATCCAACAATATAGTGCTCACCAATATCTCCAGATGAAATAGAGAGAGGCAGGACTCTGATAGAAGCTACTTTGGTCGGACAAGCTCTTTCACACATCCCACAGCCCGTGCAATAATCTGGAACAACCACAGGTTTTAAAAAAGCGTGCATATCTGTTCTTGGATTTCTTTCATTATGTAAGACTATCGCTGTGTCAGCTAACGGACAAGCACGTATACACATAGTACACTGTAGTCCTAAATAGGCTAAGCATGTTGCAGTATTTATTGTGGCTAGACCCATTCTTGCATTATTAATTGATGACTTATTATCTGCTATAAATGATTGTAAATCGAGTGCTTGTGTTGGACAGGCGTTGGCACAAGGTATATCTGGACAGAGGTGACAGGCTTCTTCTCTAGGTATAAAATATGGAGTTCCTATTGAGATGTTATCAGAGATTGTGGAAAGTTTAAGAGCGTCATAAGGGCAAGCTTGAACGCACATACCAGAACGTATACAAGTGGAAACAAATTTCTTCTCAGAGAGTGCACCAGGAGGTCTGAGAAATATACTTTTTGCTTGAGACTGACTTAGGTAACTGCTCCATGCAATAATACCAAAGGCACCATAGCCGACTCCTTGCATAATCTTTTGCAGAAAGAGTCTTCTTTTTTGATTATCTAGATTTTCCATTTTGTACCCCCTTTTTTAAAGCAGTAGGGTAAATCTATATCTCTTGTAATTTAAAGTATTATAACATTTTCTAATTCTTGTTTTATTAAGAATTAGTTTTAATGTTGGAGGATGGGAAACTATACTAGTTTTTTAATCTCAGGTGGATTAGTTTTAAAAACTTCTTTAAAGCAGTTTGCACGTATCTCACGTGCTTTTCCTGTTGCATATGGAGAAGGGAAAGAACCTCTCTCAATACACTCATCTGGATCATAATTTTTATCATACATGAAAACTACATTTTTATCTAGTTTTTGAACATGTTGAGACAGTGCTTGTACATAAGCAATTATAGCTTTATGGTGTCTATCATGCTTGTTTCCACATCCCAAAAATATAAACTTTCCACTAAAGCGAATATTTGGAATATCTTGATAATTTAAAACTTTATCATAGCGAGTAAGCTGCTCAGATGAAAACTTGTCTAAATCAGCATCAAACTCTTCAATTATTGGTGTTGGCTCAATATTTTCACGGTTATAGTTAAAGAGGTATTTTATCTCAACAAGTTTACCTTTGTAGTGTTTTTTGAGACCTGCGTTTAGTACATAATCTTTTGGGTCTTCATTGAGTGCTACAATCTCATCATATTTATCAAAACCATCCTCTTGTAAAAAGCGGCTCATTTTGTAGCCAATAGGGCTAACTACCGGATTGTATAAGAAGATAGTTCCTGCTACTGTTTTACGCTTTTTCTTTAGCATATTCTCTACATCTTCGGTCGTGATTTTTTCATCTTCACTCTCATTTATGTAGATATAATGTTCTACTAAGTAGTCCATATCAAAGTTTGTTGAAAATTTCCCGAATACTTGCATTTAAATCCCTTAGCTCTAAGCCTATTATAATTGATGGAATTATACTACAATTCTATCTATGATTTATATAGCATTTCTCTTTTTTACTTTTTTAGTTTTAGCCTTTGCGTTTTATCAGTGGCAACACTTTATGATTTTCTCTCCAACTTACCATAGAGATAGTGACTTGGGGAGTGAGTGTGAGATTTTAAGTCTTACTACTGATGATGGAGTGGAGTTAGAGGGTGTAGTATATGAGCCAAAAAACTTTACTAACACAATTCTTTTTTTTGCTGGAAGAAGTCATGATGCTGTTGGCCTCATAAAAAAATTATCATTTAATTATCCTAATGTAAGAATAATTACCTTTAACTACCGTTCATACGGAAGAAGTGGTGGCACTATAAGTGAGAAAAATATTTTGTCTGATGCTCTATTTATTGCTCAGATTATCCAAAAAAATTATGGTGACTTTTATGTTTTTGGGTATTCATTAGGTTCAAATATTGCTTCTTATGTTGCTTCAAAAAAGAGTTCTTTGGGTGTTTTTTTAGTTGGCTCTTTTGATTCCATTGCATCTATAGCAAAAGAGAAATTTGTTAACAGAGGTTCTTTTCCTATGATGAACTTATCTTCCATATTTAGATATAAACTTAGAACTAGAGAGTATGTTGAAAATATTGATGCTAAAGTATATATCTTCGTTAGTAAAAGTGATGAGACAACATATATCCAAAATGCAAGAAACTTAAAAAATCATGTAAAAAATTTAGCATATTATGAAGAATTAGATAATCTGTCTCATAAAGAGCTGCTTTGGGATTCTAAAGTTATAGATACAATAAATGGGGTGCTTAAGTAGTGGAGTTGGGATTTTTTTTAAAGAAGTTTATAACATTTTTTGTTGAGCCGTTTGGTATAGTTTTTACACTTTTAGCATTAGGGCTGATAT
Source organism: Sulfurimonas sp. (assembly GCA_021157485.1). Classification (GTDB taxonomy): domain Bacteria; phylum Campylobacterota; class Campylobacteria; order Campylobacterales; family Sulfurimonadaceae; genus Sulfurimonas. The sequence continues at coordinate 4,388 of JAGGWO010000129.1, forward strand.
TTTTATATATAAAAAGAGAGATGCAGGCAAAACTATTTTTCTCTCTTAGTTTCTTCTTTCTCTTTCTCTTTTCATATCCACCATTTTCAAACTACTTAGTTCAAAATTTAGAAAATCAATATCCAAAATATGATTTTAAACAAGATGTAAAATATATTCATGTTTTAGGAAATGGACATAACACAGATAAAACGCAACCTATATCTTCTAACTTAAGTGATAGTGGAACAAAAAGAGTTTTAGAGGGTGTAATCATTCATAAGCAGACACCAAACTCTAAGATAATATTTACAGGTTATGCAGGATATACAAGTGAGACAAACGCAGTGATGAATTCAAGATTAGCATCTGCACTTGGGGTTAGTAAAAAAGATATGATAATTAACGGAGTCCCAACAGATACAAGAGAAGAAGCACTCTTTACTAAGACTTTAGTCGGTAGTGAACCTTTTGTATTAGTTACTTCAGCAACTCATATGCCAAGGTCTATGATGTTATTTCAGTCACAAGGATTAAATCCAATAGCTGCACCGACTAACTTTTATAAAAGTGAATTTAGAGGATATTTAAGAGCACCAGCACCGATATATTTTCATATATCGACAATTGCTATTCATGAGTATCTAGGAATACTCTGGGCGAAAATAAGAGGTTAGATTAAAGGAGTTTCTTCATAAGTTCTATATGATAACTCTCTTGGTAGTTTATAAAATCAAAAAACTTAGATAACTCTTCATCTTTTATAGCATCACTTAACTCTTTACACATAATTTTTGCAGCTTCCTCTTCAGCGATGCCATCAACTACAAACTGCTCTAAATCTTTAATAACATAAGTCATCTCATGAAGCTCACGTGGAAGTGCTAGTATTCCCATTTTTGCCATCATATTCCCAAAAGATTTTAAGTGAAAGTGAGATTCGTCTATAAGGTCTTGAAAAACGTTAAACTGCAGTATGTCAGATGTTCTAGCCTGCATGAATGCATATACTAAAATAAGTTCATACTCTTTATATGACTCTTCAAATAAAAATAGAGTAAGTGCATCAATTTGATCTTGTGCTAAGTTTTTATCTAACCACTCACGTTTCATATTAAACGCAGTGATTTCTTTGTTGTTAGAACTGTTTTTTAAAACTTGAGATAGATATTCTAAAAGGTAACTGTCATCAGTTCTAACTCTCTCTCCTAAAATAGTTTGAGGGTAAGAGTCTTGGATGTTTTTAACTTCATCTTCTAGGGCCTCTATAACTTCAAACACACTGTTGCGTTTATAAAGAGTCATATCTCTATCGTAGTTATAGTTATCATCTGCTGATAAAATATCACTACCAAGCCACTTCATATGTCTAAACGCAATTTGAGCAAAGTCATATAGACGTGACTTTATCTCTTCATCTTGTATTGCAAATGATGCGAATGTAATACTTAACCATAGTTCATGTTTTTTTTGATACATTTTATTCATTGTTTTCTCCATCTGTAGGCATGTTTTCAGCTTCACAGCTCTCTTTCATTTTCAGCATGTGTAGCTCTTCTTCTTGTCCATTTTGAAGATTTTCAAAGTTTTTAAGAGAGGCAATAAACGCAGTGAAAACTATCTCAGCACATATTTGTTGCTGGGCTGTCATAGCCCCAAGCTTTTCATGCATTTTAGCGATAGCACCGTTTGCATAATCTAGGTCATTGCCTTTAATCATCTCTGTAAACATCGAGCCGATTACAACAGTATCTTGGCAGCCATTTGTAGCAAAAGAGACATCTTTAACTATTTTGTCTTCAAGCAGTGTGTAAAAAATAACATACTCTTTGGTCTTCTCGTCAAGAGAAACACCAATACAACTTGGATTTTCCAACTTACCATAGTTCTTCGGATTCATTAAGTGCTCTAGTGTCTCAGGGTTCATACCCTCTGGTAATATTACATCTTCAAACATATTTATCTCTTTTTATAAAAATTGATATAATAGTAACTAAAAAAGAGTAAAATATTATTGATGAATAACATAATTAATATAAACTCTTGTAAATTTAAGTATGCAAATAGCAATAAAAATATTATAG
>JAGGWO010000030.1 GCA_021157485.1 Sulfurimonas sp.
AGTATATCTATTTTCAATCAAAGCAAAGTTGATATTACTCAACTTGTGCCATTTCAACTTCCGATACTTTACTTATTTCTGTTTTAGTTAAATCTATATTTTGTACACTATATTGGATTTCACACTTACTTATAAGTTCAGTAAAATCATCCTTAATATCTTGAGGATTACGTTCTTCTTTACTCAGAACAACAAAATCATCCCCAAAAACTCTAAAGACTAAATCATCAAGGTTACTTTGACAAAGCGTATGTGAGAAACTTTTTAAGAATTCATCGCCTGCTTTCCATCCATGCTCTTTGTTATACATGGAGAAGTTTTTAATAGAAAAGATTTCCATATATTTATACTCTAAATCATAGCTATTTTTCATAAGTATTACATCTAAATAGTTTTGATTGTACGCTTCACTGAGTGTATCTTTATAGAAGTATGCAAATCTCTCTTCTTCAAGTTTTGATTTTGGTAGTTGAGATATTTCATCATCTATTTCAACATTTTTTAGAGCTATTACAGCTTTTTTCACAACCTCGGGATGAAACTGCTTTTCACTTAAGCTCTCTATCTCTTTTATTGCATCTGTAACACTTTTTCTAGCTTTATAGATTCTATTAGTGGTCATCGCATCAAATGCATCAGCGACTATCATTATTTGTGCGAGTGGAACTATCTCATCTGCTTTTAAACCTCTAGGATAACCTGTGCCATCATATCTTTCATGATGCGAGTAAACTACCTCAGCAAATGGTTTAAACATTGGAATATCTTTGAGTAGTTTATAGCTAATAGATACATGCTCTTGAATAAGCTTATACTCTATACTATTTAATGCTTTTGGATTAAGTAAAACTGCATCGGGAGTAGCTATCTTACCAACATCATGAAGAATTCCAGCTTGATAGATTAGTTCACAATCATCTTGAGAGTAATCCATCTCCTGTGCTATTAACTTACAGTACTGAGCAACTCTTTTAGAGTGTCCGGCTGTATAAGTATCTCTCTGCTCTATCATGTCTACCATAAGGTAAAGTGTTTTATCATAGTTATTTTTTTGTACATCCATTAGATGAACTATCTCTGATGTTTTTTTTGCAACCATCTCTTTTAAATAAAGTTTATACTCTTCATTCTCTTTAAAGTTTTTTAGGTTTAGTGTAATTTTGTAGAGTTCCTGATTGAGTTGCATAAAATCAAAGGGCTTCATTATGTAACCATCTACACCAGCTTTTATAGCTCCCATCATATAATCTGGCTCATTATGAGCAGTTGTAATTAAAACAGCTTGATTTTCATCAATCTTTTTAATATGCTCAATCATCTCTAATCCACCCATGTTTGGCATAGATAGGTCTGTTATCACTATATCAAACTGAGCATTTTTATAAGCGTCTAAGCCCTCTACTCCATCACTAGCACTTGCAACTCTCAAAAAAAACTTCTCTAAATACTGTGTCATTACATTTCGGATTGATGTATCATCCTCTACATAAAGTACACTAAGAACTCCACAGAACTCTTTTAGTTTTTTAACATCTGTCACGTTATAGCCTGTAGTTTTTGCATTACTTCAACCATATCATCAAATGAGAGTGGCTTTTGAAGTGTTATGTCACTCAAGTTTTTATCAAGCTCACTTACGCCTCTAGAAGCAGTTAAAAATATTATAAATACATCAGAGTTAATTTTTCTTATCTCTTTAGTCATTTGGACACCATCCATAACAGGCATTAAAATATCTGTAATTACTACATCAAAATCTTTATCTTTTAAAAATGCTTTTAGCCCTTCTTGTCCGTCAGAACAAACAACAACATTATCAAAGAATTTTTGTAAAAACATGCCCGTACCACGTCTAACATCTTTTTCATCATCAACAAAAAGTACTTTTAAATCTTTTACCTTCTCTTTTAAGAGTTGAATATCATTCATTATGCTCTCCATCGGTCTCTATGGTTAAGGGTAGTCTTATCTCAAAACAGGCACCACTGCCTAAGTTATATGCACTAAGTATACCATTTAAATGCTTCTCAATTATTGTTTTACTCATATAGAGGCCTATACCTGTTCCAACATTTTGACTTTTAGTACTAAAATATGGATCAAATATATTTCCCATAATCTCCTCTTTAATTCCACCGCCACTGTCACATATTTTTATAAGCATCTCGTCCTTTGTTTCATTGATAACTATAGATATTTTTCTCTCTTTTGCCTCAGAAGCATCTATAGCTTCTTTAGCATTTTTAACAATATTTATCAGAACCTGCATCAACTCTCTTTTGTAAGTTTGAATCTCTCTGCCGTTATGAAATTCTCTTGTAACTTCTATATCGTCATTTGCTAAAGATTGTCCTACAACTGAAAATACATCATTCAAAATATCTTCCACTAAAACATTTGATAGCTCTTTATCTGGTCTGAAAAAGTTTTTAAAATCATCTATTGTTTTTGATAGTTCCTGTGTTTTATTAAGTATATCTTTGGAGTATATCTCCAAGCGTTTCTCATCAACCATTTCTAGCTCAACATCTGCCATGATATTATTTGCTCCCATAGCTATGACACTTATAGGCTGTCTCCACTGGTGTGCTATCATACTTATCATCTCACCCATAGC
>JAGGWO010000141.1 GCA_021157485.1 Sulfurimonas sp.
TAATCCCAGGTGTTTCTATATATCTAGAGGGTGTAGCAAATGATTACATCGCTAAAGGTATGCATGGAGGTAAGATAGTTATTACTTCTGATAATGAGGGTGAAGAGTTCGCAGCTGGTGGTAATACGTGTCTATACGGTGCTACAGGCGGAAAACTTTATATCTCTGGAAGTGTTGGTGAGCGTTTTGGTGTTCGTAACTCTGGTGCTTTAGCAATCGTTGAAGGTACCGGAGATAATGCGTGTGAGTATATGACAGGTGGTATCGTAGTTATTCTTGGTCGTACAGGTATCAATTTTGGTGCAGGTATGACAGGTGGTATCAGTTTTGTATATGATGAAGATCATAGTTTTATTGAAAATGTTAACCGTGAGTTAGTTGAAGCGATTAGAATCGATACAGATGAGGGTGATGAAGCTAGACACTATCTAAAACGTTTACTCAAAGATTATGTAGTTGAGACAGGAAGTGAGAAAGCTAAAGAGCTACTTGAAAACTTTAGAGTTGAAGTGAGAAACTTCTGGTTAATTAAACCTAAAAACCTAACTAAACTACCTCTTAACCTAGAGAACGGAGACTAATATGAGAGAATATTTAACAACTGAAAGAATTGATCCTGAGAAAAGATTAGTAGTTGAACGTGTAAAAGATTTTGGTGAAATTTATGAAGTATTTGATAAAGATGATGCTGCTTCTCAAAGTGATAGATGTATTAGTTGTGGAGATCCATTTTGTTTAAATAAATGTCCTCTTCATAACTACATTCCTCAATGGTTAAAATCAATCGCTGAGAAAGATTTAGAGTTTGCATTTAAACTCTCAAATGAGCCATCACCTTTCCCTGAAGTTATGGGTAGAGTGTGTCCTCATGATAAACTTTGTGAGGGTGACTGTACACTCAATGATGGTCATGGAGCTATTACTATTGGTTCTATTGAAACACATATTACAGAAGAGGGTTTTAAAGCTGGATATACTCCAGATTTCCCAGGTATTACAACTGATAAAAAAGTAGCTGTTATAGGGAGTGGTCCTGCTGGTCTTTCAGTAGCTACATATCTTCTACGTTCAGGTATTGCAGTCACTATGTATGAAAAAGCTGACCGTGCTGGTGGACTTTTAACTTACGGTATTCCTAACTTTAAGCTAGATAAAAAAGTTGTTGAGCGTCGTGTTAAGCTTCTAGAAGAAGCGGGTATGAAACTTATACTTAACTGTGAGGTAGGTAAAGATCAAACTTTTGAGGAGATTGCAGACCAACATGATGCTATGTTTATCGGCGTTGGAGCAACAAAAGCTAAAAGTGCTTCTATGAATGGCGAACAAGCTGCAAATGTTTATGCGGCAATGGATTACTTAACTGCGATTCAAAGAAAAAACTTTAAAACTTCATATGATAAAAAGTTTGATTTTAAAGATCTAAATGTTGTAGTGATTGGTGGCGGTGATACTGCAATGGATTGTCTTAGAACTGCAAAACGTGAAGGTGCAAAAAGTGTTACTTGCCTTTATCGTCGTGATGAGAAAAATATGCCAGGCTCTAAAAAAGAGTATAAAAATGCAATGGAAGAGGGTGTAGATTTTAATTTTCTTGTATCTCCAAAAGAGATTATTCTTAATGAATCTGGCGATGCTATAGCGGTTGAAGTTATCAAGACTACTCTTGGTGCTAAAGGTGAAGATGGTCGTCAACGCATGGAAGAAGTGAAAGGAAGTGAGGCTAGAGTAAACGCAGACGTAGTTATAATGTCACTTGGATTTGATCCTGTTATTCCTCCTTTCTTAGCGGAAAATGGAATCGAGACAAACTCATGGGGTGGGATTATTATAGATGAGGAGACTCATGAAACAACTACTTCTGGTATTTACGCTGGTGGAGACTGTTATAGAGGTGCAGACCTTGTTGTAACAGCTGCATACGATGGTCGTGAAGCGGCTAGAAGTATTGTTGACTCTTTACTAAAATAAAACACATTAGCCTATTTATACTTTTTTAAATAGGCTATCTTCTACAAAAAAATTCAATAATTCTTTTAAATTAGCATAACTTTGATATAATAAATGACTATTTATATAATTAAGGATATTTTTTGAATCTATTAGACATATTTACTAAAACTTTTGAAACAAAACCCCCTGCAAAAGCTGAAGCATCTTCACATTGGATTAAATGTAAATCTTGCCACTCTTTGATGTACTACAAAGAGGTTGAAAATCAGAGTTATGTATGTCCAAAGTGTGGTTTTCACCTTCGTATTGGCGTAAAAGAGAGAATAGAACTTTTAGCTGATGAAGGTACATTCATTGAGTATGATTCAAACTTGGAGCCTGTTGATCCCATAAATTTTGTAGATAAAAAACCTTATAAAAAAAGAATAGAAGAGGGTTTTGCAAAGACTGGTAGAAAATCATCAGTTGTAAGTGGCTCTATTAAAATGAATGATGTATCTGCCCAGATAGTTATTTTTGATTTTAGTTTTATGGGTGGTTCACTCGGTTCAGTTGAGGGTGAAAAAATTGTTAGAGCTGTAAATCGTGCTATAGAAAATAGAGAGGGTCTTATTATTTTAAGTGCTTCTGGTGGTGCTAGAATGCAAGAGAGCACATATTCACTTTTACAAATGTCTAAAACATCAGCAGCTCTAGCAAAATTAGCAAACAATAACCTTCCATATATTTCAGTTCTTACGGATCCAACTATGGGTGGTGTTTCTGCTTCTTTTGCAACACTTGGTGATATTATTATTGCTGA
>JAGGWO010000192.1 GCA_021157485.1 Sulfurimonas sp.
CAGAGAGTCTATATACCGTGTAATCTCTCAGCTTGATTGGATTGCAGTAAGTGTGAGACATTTTGTTCTTGAAGCAAAAGCGTATGAAATAACAAGTTTGGATGATGGGTATATAGATATTATTATGCACTTAAAAGAGCAATCACATACACTAAACCTTGGATTTATAAATCTGCAAAACAAAAAAGCTTCCGTAGTTGCGACAAATGCTCAGAATGTCCGCGATGGTTATGAAAAATTAATGGAAGTTCATATTCAAAAGATGGCGGAACTCTCAAAAAGCAATAATCTAAAAGATATGTTTGTAGAAAAAGAGTTACTCTCTCAACTTAAAGAGATAGGAAAACGCTTACAGATTTGTGCTAACTCTCTAGAAGATATCGTTATAAAAATGAATTAAAAAGTTATAAAAACGCAAAAACCAAATCTGGAAACAGGACTACTAAACCTAGTGCTAAAAGCTGTAAAAGGATGAAAGGAGTTATTCCTCTGTAAATTTCTATAGTTTTTATGGTGTCTCCTGCTGCACCTTTTAAAAAGAAGAGTGAGAGTCCAAAGGGTGGCGTTAAAAATGAAGCTTGAAGATTCAGTGCGATTAAAACTGCAAACCAGATAGGGTCTATTCCAAATGCTTCTATAATAGGTACAAATATAGGCACAATGATAAAAGAGATTTCAATAAAATCTATAAAAAATCCAAGTATAAATACACTCAACATTGCTATGGCTATAAAAACCCAAACATTACCAATATCTTCACTAAAAAACTCTAGTATCATATCTGTTCCGCCAAGTTCATTAAAGACTAAACTAAACGCAGTCGCACCGATAAGAATCATAAAAATCATACCACTTAATTTTACTGTCTCAAGTGAGGCATATTTGAGCATCTCAATATTAAGCGATTTGTTTAAAACTGAAAGTAAAATAGCTCCAACAACTCCAAACGCAGCAGACTCAGTAGGAGAAGCAATCCCTGCGAAGATACTTCCTAAAACTGCTACCATTAAGAGTAGAGGAGGAACTATGGAAACAACTATCTCTTTTATTGAAACCTTTTTTATACCCTTTGCTACAGGTGCTGCGTTTGGTTTAAAATATGAGTATATTAATATATAAGCGACATAGAGTCCAACAAGAACAAGACCCGGTAAAACAGCACCCATAAACAAATCACCAACACTCACACTCATAACATCACCTAAAATGATTAATATAATAGATGGTGGTATGATTTGACCAAGTGTTCCACTAGCCGCTACGGTTCCAGAAGCTAAACCTTTGTCATATCCTGCGTTTAACATCAAAGGCAGTGCTATTACACTCATCATAACAACTGAGGCTGAGACTATTCCTGTTGAAGCTGCGAGCATAGCTCCTACAAGAACAACACTTACAGCCAAACCACCACGAACATCGCGAAAAAGTGCACTCATAGAGATTAAAAGTCTCTCTGCCATTTTTGACTTTTCCAAAACTAAACCCATTGCGATGAAAAGAGGAACTGCCATAAGCGTTGTATTTGACATAATTCCATATATGCGAAATGGAAGAACTTCAAAAACTTCAATGCCAATATGAGGTATAAAAAATGCAAAAAACATAGCCACTGTTCCAAAAGCGTATGCAACTGGAATTCCAACTAGAAGAAGCATTAACACTACTACAAACATTAGTATTGCTATCATATTGACTTCCATATTTGAATATTTTCTACTGCATCTCTTATAGCCTGAAGACTTAAAAAGACAAAAGAGAGAGGAAGAAGTGCTTTTACTAAAAACCTGTACTCTAAGCCACCAGGATTAGAAGAAGCCTCATTTTGAATAAAACTCAAATGTACAAACTCTATACCAATATAAATAATAAGTGCTGAGAATGGAAGTATAAAAAAGAGTGAGGCAATGACATTTATCAGTGCCTTTGTCTTCTCACTGTAAGAAGCATAAAAAATATCTACTCTCACGTGAGCATTTTCTCTCAAAGTGTAAGCTATTCCAAAAAGAATTATCACGTCAAAAAGATGCCATTCCAGCTCTTGAAGCGCGATAGAGCCAGTTGAAAAGAGATAACGTGCAGTTGCATCATAAACAACTAGAAGAACTAAAATAGCGACTATAAACGCAGTAAAGTAACCTAAATACTTTATGCTATTATCTATAATCTTCAATATGTGAACCTAAATAAAGTTTGGTGCATCATTTGCAAAAAGTATGATGTCCCCTGCTTTTGTCTGACTTGCTAAAAGCTCTGTTAGGTTTGATTTATCAGCTAGCATAATTTTATTTTTTACTTTTAAATTTTTTCTAAATAGCTCTGCATTTAATGAACCTGTCACAATAACTGTATGAAAAACTTCATTTATTGCGTTTATAAGTTTGAGGTTTAACTCATCACTACTCTCAACTAAACCAGGAGTTACTATTACTTTTCTACCATCATGAAGTGAGCAGAGTCTGATACCCTCAAGCATTCCGTCAATGTTTCCATTATATCCATCATCTAGAATTAGCTTTCCACCAGCTTTTATCATCTGAAGTCTATGCTCTACTGGCTCTAGCGTTTTTACTGCGTTTGATATCTCTTCATCACTCATACCAAAGCTTTTAGCTACTCTTACAGCTACTGCAATGTTCATAGTTTGAAATTCACCTAAAACATCAGTATGCAAATCCAAAGTACTGTTTTCACACTTCATTTTAAAACCGATTCCATTAAGGTCTGCGTTTACATCATAAACTTCATCACCAAAAAAAGTAACTTTATCATGTGGTTCATCAGTTACCGAAGTATGTATAAATGCTCTCATAAGTTTAGGAGATTGCATAATCTCTAACTTAGTAGCGATGATATTATCTAAAGTTTTAAAGTACTCTATATGAGCTTCTCCAACTTTTCCAACAACAGCCACTTGAGGCTCTATAAAAGTTGTAATATCGTAGATATCTCCACTCTCACGTGCACCTGCTTCACATACATATATCTCAGTATCTGTTTTGAGATTATTATTTACATCACCCATTATTCCACCAAGAGTATTTACACTTCTTGGAGTTGCATGAACTTTATACTTTGTACTTAAAATCTGTGCGACAAAGTTTTTGATACTTGTCTTTCCGTAACTTCCAGTGATACAAACAACTTGCAAGTCTTTCATCTCTAAGAGTTTCTTCTTTGCCTCTTTTTTGTAAGTCATAAAAAGAAACTTCTCTATCATAAAACTTCCGATATAGGCAATAGCTAAAGGCATAAATACCCCATAAATCCCACATGCATCTTTTAGAGTACATAGTACATCTTGAAAAAGAACCAGTGAAATTAAAAGTATTAAAAATCTCTTCACACGCCATGTCAAAACAAGTTTTTTATCTAATCTCTTATGCCAAATAAAAATAGCAGGAAGAACAGCAAAGAGAAAAAATATAGGAAAAAATTTGCCTGTTGTATAGTAGGCTATTAATGGAATAAAAAAGTACAAAAGATGCCAGTGAGGCTTATGGTGCTTTAAAATAACACGAGAAAGTCTATAATCATACCACTGTAAGTTTGTAATCAAATACCAACCTAAAACAGTAACAAAAAGAACATTTGTAACAAAGGCTACTAAAACTTCATAATCTTCCATATTAATGCTCTAATGTCTTTAAAAATGTAGCTTCAATCTTTTTAGAGACATCTTCTGCGTTTTTCATAAAGAAGTAATGATCTCCATCATAAACTTCTAAGCTAGAATCTCCAATTAGAGAATCTATCATCTCACCTGAACTTAGAGGTGTTGCTGTATCTTTATCTCCCCAGCATAGTAATGCTTTGCCAGTATACTTTGCAAACTCATCTGCAAAATCTTCATTTACGACATTTTTAAAAGTTTGATACATATGTTCACTTAACTGCTTAGCATCATCTGCTACAAAAAGTGAACGCAGTTTAGAAAAACCAAAAATTTTAAAGATTTTAAAAATTGCGATTTTAGCCTGTACTTTAAATGATTTTGGAGTATATATACCAGCGCTAGCAACCAAAACAAGAACTTTCGGATCAAGTAAAAGAGCCACTTTGCCACCAAAAGAGTGACCAAGTATGATATCTTTTGATGCGTTTATATGAATCATAAGCAATTCAACTATTCTTGCTACATCAGCAGTATTAAGAGCACCACTACAAGTTGAGTTTCCAAAACCTGGTAAATCTATATAGATGTGACGAAAGGCATCCATATAAGGTGAAAATGTTTGCTTCATAAGGTTTTTATTACTACCCCAACCATGAAGTATAATCAAATCAACTGTAGCATTTGGATTAACTATCTCATAGCTTATGTCAAATGTATGTTGATTGTGTTGGATAGATTTTATTGCCATTTATTTGCCTTTAGCACTTGAAATTGAATGAATATATTCATATGTCACTTTAACTCTTTTAGAGTGCGGTAAAGATGAAGAGAGCGCTTCTATCGAGGATTTAAAATCTTCAAACAGATAGTTAGCCATAGAACCAGGGATAGGATTTATCTCATTTAGATAAACTTCATTATTAACTACAAAGAAGTCGCATCTAATAAGTGCTCCCTCAAACATTCCTCTATAAGCTTTCTCAAATGTACTCTTAAGTCTTCTTACAAGTTCATCACTAATATCAGCTTTTAAAACCTGTTCGCTTCTTGAAAAATCCATATACTTTTTCTCAAAATCTAAAAACTCCTCTTTTTGAGGCTCCTCTACGATTGAGAAGTGTATCTTATCATCTGCCATATATCCAGCAAGGTTATACTCTTTAACGCCTTCTAAGAAAGGTTCAATTATTACGTTTTTATCGTACTCAAACGCAGAATCTAAGGCATAATCAAGTTCACTCTCTTCTTTTACTATTGAGACACCAATTGAACTTCCAAGTGTAGCAGGCTTCACTATTAAAGGGTATTTTATTGTTATATCTTTCACATCATCAGAAGTCAACATTTGATAATCAACACTTCTTATACTTTTAGCTTCACACAGCCATTTTGTATATCTTTTATCATATGAAAATGTACTCGCATCTACACGTGGTCCTATATATTTTATAGAGAAGAAATCTAAAAGGGCAGCGATTGTCCCATCTTCTCCATCTCCACCATGAATCAAGTTTAAAACAACATCGTTATATTTAGTTGAGCCAAACATACTTTTTTGAACAAAACTACCATTTTCCAGAGTAAGAACAGGCATCTTTTTATGCGCTCCCTTGCTGAATGTAGTTGCTTTCATTTTTGATGGGTCTATGAGATAAAAAGTGTGATCATTATCGCAAAATATAAAGTTTAAATCGAATCCAGATAATTTCTCTTTTAGAGTTATAGCACTAACAATACTGATTTCATGTTCGAAACTCGCACCGCCAAATAAAATAGTTAATTTCAATATACTTTTCCTTATTTTTTATATAGTTTGTAATAGTTTAAGAGCCTGCTTGACAAGTGAAGCTGTATCTTCACCATCACATGCACTTAATGCTTTTGATATTTTATCTTTTTTGAAACCTAAAGACTCTAGAGCCTCGCTCGCTTCATTAAAAGAGTGTGTTTTTGATGGTGTATCATTTGAAGATAATAGCTCTTCATCAAAACCATTTAATTCAACCAAAATTCGACCTGCACTCTTAGGTCCAATTCCTGGCACTTTTTTCACACCATTCATATCTTTATTGTTGATGATAACACCAAACTGAGATGGCGTATAAGTAGAACAGATTGCCATTCCTACTTTTGGACCAACTCCATTGATTTTGATAAGCCTAGTAAACATCTTCTTTTCACTCATATCTAAAAAGCCAAAAAGCAACTGAGCATCTTCTCTAATTATTTGAGATGTAAATAGTGACACCTCATCATTTCCCAATGCTGAAAATGTTTGAAGTGAAATAAACACTTCATAGACAACTCCACTCACCTCAACGTGAACGAAAGATGGCTCTTTATATACAATTTTACCTTTTAAACCGACTATCATATTTTTCTAACCCTTACTCTTTAACTGGCTGTATTTCATACTCACCCTCATCAACTTCAACAAGACCAAAAACTTTATCTTGCGAACCCTCTTTTGGTTTAAAAACAACCTCTATAGGAGGGTCAACCAATTTAAACTTTAGTTCATTATGGCCTATCCAAGCACCTCTATTTATAATTCTAGCATCAAGAATATTATCTTGAAAAGAGACAGTACGAGTTGTTAGTAGACTCAATTGATCTGTTTTTACTGCCAATTCCTCTTTTATCTCTTTGAGGTGTTCTTGCATCTTTTGGAACTGTTTATATTTTTTTACAAAAGATTCTGGCATCTTGACACCACTCTTTTTATAATGTATCAGTCGCTTTTTAATATCTAAAAATGAAGCTGTACCATCTTTGATTAGTTTTGTATATTTAGTTATCTCTTTTTTCATACTCGCTAAATCATGCTCTAACTCTTTAATATTGTCTTGATTTTCATCTAGACCTGATTGAGCATCTTTTTTTAGCAATGGATCAATAGTAAAAATATTTTCACTACCTTGCATCCTTTTAATCTCAATTTTTCTTGAAGCTGTAGCCTTTACGTGTGAAGCACATATCTCTATATCTATATCTTTCGCACGAATATGTCCACCTAAAGCCTGAGCTATTTCAACAGTGTCACCATCTACTTCACCATGTTCTAATCGAGTAATACGTATGTTTTTACCAAAGGCCTTACCTTTATGAACATTAATACTTAACTTATCCGCTCTAATAGTTGCAGTTGCATGAGTCTGTCCACCGATATTTGCTTTTCTCGCAAAAACTTTAGCATTTGAGCCAACGTTTCCCTCTATGTCTATCTCAGTAACCTCAACTTCCATACCCATACCTATGGCATCTTTTACAGAATCTGTTTCAGTGACGCTTATGGATACATCAGAATCTAAACCAGTAGAGATTGAACCTGTAGTCTTAAAACTAATTTCACCTACATCTACATCTGTCTTAATAATATATGTACCATCTTCAAATGATATGTAGCCATTCTCTTTAGCTATATACTTAATAGAATCATCTGTATCAGCTATTTCAATTGTTGTTTCATCTACTTTAAACTCTGGTTCATGAGAAGTAATTGGTTCAGCAGGACTCATAAATTCACCACGACAATTTCTACCAGGCTTACCCTCTTTAGCTTTAATGTACTCTATTAGGACTTCACCCTCTTTTACATTCTTTATAAAGCCACGAGAAGCATAATCAATCTTCTCTTTTTCATTCACTTCTTTTTCTTTTTCAAAATGCATAATCAGAGCATCATCTATGGTAGCGGTAGGCTCATAACTCTGTGCAATTAAGATAGTCTCAGGCTGTGTATATACGGCCTTCTCTTCTACTCTTACATGAGCAGCAAGCTTAGAGACGACTTCTTCTTGCATCTCATCAAAGATATTAATCAGTATTCCGGCTCTCATTTTACGCTTTTGTATAAGAAGTGATAAACCCTTATCAAATCTGGAGTTATACTCTACCTCTGAACCTGCACCTATACTAAGATAGACTTTACACTTTGTAGCATTAGCACCAACTGCTAATTTGAAATTTTTAAATGGATCTTCATCTTTTTTTGAGAAAACCTCTATCTCATACATCTGTTTTATTTGAAAGTTTGAATTTAATAGTTGCGTATCATTGTCAAGCGTATATAGATCATCATGAGATATCTCTTCCCACTCAGTCTCTCTTGTGCCATCATTAATTCTTGTGTAAGTCTGTATTTCTAATATATTAAAATCAAGTGAATCTGCTTTAATATCATACGACTTGGCTAAACTCATCAGTTCTTTAGCAACATTTTGTGTTCTAATAACAGTAGGTCTAACTTTTTTTAGTGCTGGTTTTGCTTTTTTATTAGAACCAAATAGTGCCATTAAAGTACCTCTTCACAATTTTAAGTCTAGATTTTAACTAAAGATAGGTTAAAATAATGTAAAAAATAATAAAGTACTAAAAGAAGCCCATGTTTAAAGCCATATTTACCAACAGTTTTGGAATTCTTTTTTCAAGAATTCTAGGATTTATTAGAGATTTATTAACTGCCTCAGCTCTTGGTGCAAATATTTATAGTGATATATTTTTCATTGCTTTTAAACTTCCAAATCTTTTTCGTCGTATCTTTGCTGAGGGTGCATTTACACAAGTTTTTATCCCAGCGTTTGCACGCTCACGTCACAAAGCAGTTTTTTCTGTAAATATCTTTTTAGTTTTTCTTTCTATCATACTTCTAATAACTCTTTTAGTCAATCTAGTTCCGGAGCTTTTCACCAAAGCGATAGCCGTAGGTTTCAGTGCCCAAACAATAGAGATAGCATCCCCTTTTGTAGCGATAAACTTTTGGTACCTGCCTCTTATCTTTGCTATGACATTTTTAAGTGGAATACTACAGTATAAAAATCACTTTGCAACAACTGCGTTTTCTACTGCTTTGCTGAATCTATCTCTTATTGCTGCACTTTATCTCTCTGGAGACAAAACGCAAAGTGAAATAGTCTATTATCTCTCTTTTGGTGTAGTTATTGGTGGAGTTTTACAACTCGCAGTACATATCATTGCCATACAACGTTTAGGACTTTTAAAGCTTCTCTTTGGTGGTTTTAAATATCTCAGAGTAAAATCAAAAATTATTAAAAAAGATACAAAAAAGTTTAGAAACAACTTCTTCCCTGCAATGTGGGGAAACTCAACTGCGCAGGTGTCTGCGTTTCTTGACACTTTTTTAGCCTCTTTTTTAGTTACTGGTTCTATCTCTTATCTCTACTACGCAAACCGTATCTTTCAACTCCCTTTAGCTCTTTTTGCCATCGCTACTTCTATCGCCCTATTCCCTAGAATTGCACGTTATCTTAAAAATAATGATGAAGCAAAAGCAAAAGCATTCTTACAAAAAGCATTTTGGTTCTTAGCCTTTTTACTTACAGCCAGCACAATAGGAGGTATAATACTCTCACGTGAGATAACTTGGCTTCTATTTGAGAGAGGTGCCTTCAGTGCACAAGACACTACACATACAACAGCAGTTCTACAAATGTATATC
>JAGGWO010000058.1 GCA_021157485.1 Sulfurimonas sp.
CCTTGGCGATTATAAATCAGTGTTACGTTGTTGCAAGCGATTCACAAGATGATGAGTGTACAAAAATGAGTGGAATTATAACGCCACAAGGTGAAGTACAAAGAAACGGGAATAAGCCTTGCTTAGAAGTGCTATATAGTAAAAAAGAGATATCTCTGATGAGAAAATACATGGATGTAGGAATAGATGGATAGAATAACAGCAACAAAAACAGCAAAAATGGCACAAGAGTGCAACAAAATATTCCCTCTCTCCCCTGAGATAGAAGAAGCAATAGCTAATACAGACAGAGAATCCTTTGTCCCTACAGGATTTAGACACAATGCTTATAAGCTAGATGCACTTCCTTTAAGTTCTGCACAGTGGATTAGCTCACCACTTACTGTTGCTATGATGACAGAGTATTTAGTTCCAAGAGGAGCTGATAGAGTTTTAGAAGTTGGTTGTGGAAGTGGTTATCAAGCAGCAGTTTTATCTCATCTATTTCGTGGTGTGTTTTCAATAGAGAGAATTGAGCCATTGATGCTTGAAGCAAAAGCAAGGTTTAGAAAACTAAATATTAATAATATTCATACAAGAACAGATGATGGACAAAATGGCTGGATTCAGTACGCTCCATATGACAGAATTCTTTTCTCAGCAACTGCAAAAGAGATACCTCAAAAGCTATTTGAGCAGCTAGCTGATGGTGGAATACTCTTAGCTCCAATGCAAAAAGGAAATAAGCAAGTTATTACACGTTTTATGAAAAATGGCTCGAATATTGAAGAAGAAGAACTTGACGAATGTGATTTTGTTCCTGTATTAGATGGCGTTCAGAAGTGTTAAAATATCTTTTATTGGTATCACTTCTTCTTAGCACTCTTTTAGCTTCAACAGCCTACGAAGAAGCATATAGAGTCTACAAGGCAAATGAGTTTGAAAAATCATTAAAAATGTTTAGCAGGCTTGTAGAAAAAGATAGTGATTATGATGCTGCTTATATTTTAGGTTATATGTATGAGCATGGAGAGGGTTGTAAAATAGATATTAAAAAATCTCAAGAGTACTATAAATTCTCTTCTCACGGCTACTATTTTCAAATAAAAGCTGATCCTACTAGAGATACAAATAAAGAGCAAAGAAAACTTTATAATACAATTGAACATACAGATGATAAAGAGACGCAAGCCACCATAAAGCAGTATGTGCACTCACTCTATAATATCAAAGCACATAATGCAAACTATTTTTTACCTATAAGCTTAAGAGTTGATAGTGGAGCGTATGAAGATACAGGTGTTCACAGTGCAAAGAGAGTTGAGACAGAGTTTCAAGTAAGTATAAAGTATGATATGGCTGCAAATTTATTTGGACTTAATGAGATATATACAGTTGCTTATACTCAACTCTCTTTTTGGCAACTTTATGAAGAGTCCGCCTACTTTAGAGAGTCAAACTATAATCCTGAAGCCTTTGTTACATTTCCTATTTCAGAAGTAGATAATCTTGATTTTTTAAAAGCTTTAAGAGTTGGTTTTGCGCATCAGTCAAATGGTAGAGGTGGAGATGAGGAACGCTCTTGGAACTATCTTAGCGCAACTACTTACATGCAGTATAAGTTCTTATTTACAGAGTTGAAACTTTGGTTTCCAGTTGGTTCTTTGGAGTATAATGAAAATTTAATGAACTATATGGGATATGGGCATATTAAGTTTTCACTTCCATATAAAAAGCATATAGCTCAACTTAAACTAAGAAGTGCTTTGGATGGGCATAATGCGGTAGAACTTAATTATACTTATCCTCTTCTTGGAAGAGATGACCTATTCTTATATGTCAAAGGCTTTAGTGGTTATGGTGAGAGTCTGATAGATTATGATAACCACGTGGATAAAATTGGATTTGGTTTTAGTATTTCGAGATAGTATAAGTTATAATAGGTTTTGTGAAAAATAGCTCATCTAAAGAGCTGGACGAGTGTGATTTCGTAGCAATTTCAAATGGGGTTCAAAAATGAAAAAAATAGTATTACTGATAGCTTTAATTGTTACAGGTTTAGTTGCATCGTCTGTCGAATATGCTGAGGTGTATAAAACATATAAATCGGGCAATTTCCAAAAAGCAATGCAAGAGTTTAAAATTCTTGCAGAAGGGAATAATGACTCAGATGCTGCATATATCTTAGGCTATATGTTTGAGCATGGTGAAGGTTGTAATGTTGACAAGGCTGAATCTATAAAATGGTATAAAATATCAGTAAATGGATATTATCAAAAATCAAAAATGAGAGTAGATAAGGATGTGCACGAGAACAAGAATATATTTATAGAGAATCTCTCTGAAATAGAAGACCCTCAAACAAACAAAACGATTTATCAGCATCTGCAATCAGTAGTTAATATAAAAGCTCATAAAACCAACTATTTATTACCAGTAAGTATGCGCACAAATGGCGATTATGATGATAATAATCCAAACGGTCGTGATACTGATTCAAAAGAGATAGAGTTTCAAATAAGTGTTAAGTATGATTTTGCACCCAACTTCTTTGGATTTAATGAGCTATATTCAGTTGGATATACACAACATTCATTTTGGCAGTATTTTGTTGGTGATGCTTATTTTAGAGCATCTGATTATAATCCAGAGTTTTTTGTTACATTTCCTATTTCTACTGAATATTTAAAAGCAATAAGATTTTCAGTTGCACATCAATCAAATGGATTAGGAGAACCAGGGGAAAGAGCTTGGAATTATGCGACTTTTAGCACATTCTTTCAATATAAAACACTTTTTACAGAGCTTCAGGTATGGCATAGATTTAAAGATAATCATGACTATAACCCTGGTTTAATAGATACTATGGGGCATGGTCATATTAAGTTTACATTGCCTTATAAAAAACATATGGTTACAGCACTTTTTAGAAATAATTTTAAAGGAAAGGGAGCAATAGATGCAGACTATAGTTACCCTCTTTTTGGGGATAGTCTGTTTTTATATTTAAAGGCTTTTGCTGGATATGGTGAGAGTATGATTACATATGCTGGCTCGCATCCACAAACATCTCACGAAGATGATTATGTAGAGAGAATAGGTATAGGCTTTGGTCTTTCAAGATAGAAAGTATAAGTTTTTTATTGTAAAATACATATAATTACATAAAGGGCATCAGTATGGAAGATATGTACGGCATCAAATATAGCAAACCAGAAGTTGTATTACTGCAAGATACGGGTATTGGAGTTGCAGAAACGGCAGCAAGAACTTGTTATGACTCATTTGAAAATAGTGAAAATGAAGTTATTAAAAATATTGAACATACAATGCCAAATGATGCTATGTGTGATGAGCTAAACGCAATAGATGAGTCTAATCTTTTAGATGACTTGGCTTGGACATACTTTCACCACTCTATTTTAGAACATGCAAACCTTAGCTTTTTAGTTCGCGGAACTTCACGTGGAGTTTTACAAGAGCATGCTCGACACCGTATTCAAGCTATCTCAGTAAGAAGTACACGCTACACTATGAGCTCAGTTATAAATGCTTTTGTAGCTTCAAGACATGGCGGAACAAAAGATTTTTTCATAGATACGGTTATGGGTTTTGATATGTTTGTTACTGCGGACAAAGAGTATAACAGACTTGAAATTGGTGCAATTTATGACAAACTAGAGTATCAGTCAAAGGTTGTAGATGATTTTCACTCTATAGCGGTGGCAAAAAGTTCTATTCCTTTTATAGCAGAGTATCAAGGTGATGCTGGGAAGCTTTTTGATGCTCTTCAAACTGGAAAGAAAAAGCGTAATGTTGGTGATGCGTTTAAACATATAATTACTGATAATGTAAAAGTAGATATGGTTGTAACTTTTAATTTAAGAAGTTTGAAAAACTACTTTACACTTAGAGATAGCGGAGCTGCGTTTTTCCAAATTCGTTGGCTTGCTCAAGAGATGATGCGAGTTACTCCAAAAAAATATTTAGACTTAATAATTAAAAATAAATCATAAAGGAGAGACTATGTTTAAAATATATTTATTATCAGCTTTTTTATTTGCAGGGTGTTCAAACATAGAGTTTAATGCAACTATGTGTGATCAGATAGCTTCTGATCCTCACGCTACTATGCCCCAAGAATGTAGAAACTACAGTGAAAAAGAAGCAGAGAAAGCATTTAATAAAACAAAAGATGAGAAAAAAGTCTCAGATAAAGATATAGAGTTTC
>JAGGWO010000046.1 GCA_021157485.1 Sulfurimonas sp.
AAAACCCAAGAGAAAGAGCCAAAAGTATTTGTTGTAATGAAGTCTGCACCAGAAGTAAGGTAAGCTGAAAATATTTCGCTTAAAACTTCAGGGCAGGTAACATTTAGGAGTTCATTACAACCCTCATTATCTTCCCATGCTTCTTTAGGTATTTTTTCATCACGCTGTTGGAGTTGTGTACCCATCGCGCCATCTATGATAAGTGGACGTGTTTTAATGGTTTGAAGTATCTGCTGTTTTGTTGTCATTGTCTTTTAAAGCTCTTGTTTAATATTATGTTGGGTAATTTTATCCAAAGAGAGCATAAAAGTTACTGTTATAAAGTCAACTATAGATGAGATTAAGTTTATAAAAATTATATTTGTGGGATAATGTAAAGACAAACTGAATAGATTAAAAAAATAAAGGTAGAAGTGATGTTAGATAATCTCTCGATAAAAATAAAGATGCTTTTAATGGTTTTTATACCTGCAGTAGTTATTTTTGTACTGCTGGCTTCAAATGCCTATAAACATTATACGCATGTTCAAGAACTCTCAAAAATAGAAGAGGCAACAACTCTTGCAACAAAAATTTCAGCAATGGTTCATAACACTCAAAAAGAGCGTGGAGCATCTGCAGGATTTGTCGGAAGTGGTGGTAAAAAGTTTGTTGATACTATGCCAAGTATCAGAAAAGATACTGATGCTACCCGCACTGAGATGGAGGCATTTTATAAAACTATGGATATGTCTAAGTACCCTCAGGCTATGCAGAACCAGATGAATGATGCGATGAATCGTCTTTCTAAACTAAACGCAACAAGAACAAGTATCAGCTCTTTAGAGTACAACGTTCCAAAAACAGTTGGTTACTATACTCCTTTAAATGGTGCGTTTATTGATACAATTGCTTATATTGCAAAGATGAGTTCAGATAAGCAGATGACAACTTCATTGACTGCGTTTACTAATTTTCTTTACTCTAAAGAGAGAGCTGGAGTTGAGAGAGCTGTAATGACGGGTACTTTTGCAAAAGACTCTTATCCCACAGGTTTTTATGCAAAGTTTGTAAAGCTTATGAGTCAGCAGGACACATATATGGGACGCTTTTTATTTGTTACTTCAAAAGAGAATGCAGATTTTTATAAAAAGACACTTGTTGGAAAGCCTGTAGATGAAGTAAATCGTATGAGAAAAATTGCACTTTCGCGTATGAACGGTAATTTTGGAGTGGAAGCTTCTTACTGGTTTAAAATGATTACAGCAAAAATAAATCTACTTAAAGAGGTTGAAAATCATTTAGCAGAAGGTATTTTAGAAGAAGTGGAGAATCTAAGAAGTGATGCTAGTGCTAGTATGACTATGAGTATAATCGTAAATATAGTAGTTATGATATTTATCTTAGGTTTTGGTGGATGGGTTGCAAATGGCTTGACAAGTAGAATCTCAAAATTTGAAGAGGAGCTTAAAAATATTGTTTCTTCAAATGATTTTTCGCAGCTTATAACACATAGTGGTGGCGATGAGCTCGCATCTATACAAAACGCAGCAAACCATACGGTTCAAGCAGCAAATGAAGCGATTCAAAAAGCAAGTCACGCTTTAGGTGAAGCAGAGAGACATGCTACGGAGAGTGAAGAGCAGATAGAGAAAAATAGACTTACGTTAGCTCTTACAGAGCTTTTAACTGATGGAGCAATTACAGGAGTTGGTGCTATTCAAGATGGAATGTCTAGTAATATGGAGTCTTTAGATCACATCAATGAAAAAAATGCCGAGACTCAGAGTGTAGTTACGGAGGTTGAGAAATCAACACAAGAGATGGGAGATTCATTAAATAGTATCTCTGAAAAAATGCATGAGAGCAGGAGTAACTCTGAGCAGCTAAATAGTAGTGTAAATGAGATTACAAATGTTATTACGCTTATTAAAGATATATCAGATCAGACAAATCTTCTTGCTCTAAACGCAGCTATTGAAGCAGCGCGTGCAGGTGAGCATGGTCGTGGTTTTGCTGTTGTTGCTGATGAGGTAAGAAAACTCGCTGAGAGAACACAAAAAGCTACAAGTGAAGTGGAAGTGAATATCAATCTTCTTAAACAAAACAGTTCTGCAATGCAGGAATTTTCAGATCAGATGGACGGTGAGATATCTACATCTTTAGCAAAACTTGAGACTTTTAATGGTACTCTTCACACTCTTGTAGATGGAGCCCACGAAGTGCAAAAAGATAATAAAAACATATCAAATAGAATGTTCCTAAATCTTGCAAAACTTGACCACATAGTATTTAAACTTTCTGGTTATGATGGAGTGTTTAAAGATAATAAAAATATGACCTTCTCTACTCACAGCGAATGTAGATTTGGTAAATGGCAAGCACTTAAAGGGAAAGAGATATTTGGTGCAAACCCTTCATTTGGAAAAATTGATGCACCACATAAAGCAGTTCATGATAATGTGAGAAATATTCCGTCTCTTGTATCTGCAGGTGCAGTTGCAAATGCAGATAAAATTATAGAAGCCTTTAGAGATACTGAGAAAAATTCTCATAAACTATTTGAAATTTTAGATAGTATCTCTCACGATATAGAATAAATATTAATATTTGACAAAATGTGACAAAAATGACGAAGTAAGTAATTAAACTATTGACTTAGTTCGTCAATTGATGCTATAATGACGATTAAATTCAAGAATATGAGAGGTTTAATCGTTAATGGTACTAGCTTATATCCGTCCAGACAAACAATTTGACGCTGCACATGATCAACTACAGCAGATAAATTCGTATGCAATTTCTCATGGTCTTGTTATTGATGATGAGTTTATTGATCAGACTTCACAAAACAAACGCTTAACTGAGCGCAGAGCAGTTACTGAGTACTTTCAATCAAAATCAAATCACACAGTTTTAATTTATGATGTTTGGGTTCTCAGTACAAATATGGAAGACCTTGTTCAGATGTTTTCTTGTCTGTTAAAAAATGAATTTAGTGTTCATTTTATAAAGCAGTCTGTTGTAATTACACAAGAGAGTAGTGTAATGTTGGTGCTTGGGCTTATTGACCAGCTTCGTCAAACACTTCAAGGTGATTCAAAAAGGGTAATAGGGCGTCCAAAAGGAAGCAAGTCAAATTCTAAATTTGACAAGTATATAAATGATATAATCTCTTACATAAAAGAGAAAAAAAGTGTGAGTGAAATGGCGAGACTTTTAAATGTTAGTAGAAGCTCACTCAAGGATTATATAGAGTCACGTGAGTTAAAGCAGGTAGCCCACGGTTCACTTTTACCAGTCGCACCTGAAGATGCAGAAGAGCAAGTAATAAATACTATTGCTTGTCCAAACTAAAATTAAATAAAAGGAAGATAGAGATGAGTGAAAAAACAAAAGGTATAGAGATACCTACTCCGTGGAGAATAAAGCGTTATTATTTCTATGCAATGGTTACAGTAATTGCTCTAGTTTTACCATGGATACAGATAGATGGAAATCACTTTTTCCTACTAAGCTTTGATAAGCTAAAGCTACACCTTGCATTTATACAGTTTGATATGCAAGAGCTTTATTTGATGCCATTTTTACTTATGCTTATGTTCTTAGGAATCTTTGGTATGACAGTTATGGGTGGTCGTGTTTTTTGTGGTTGGGTATGTCCGCAGACTATTTTTCGTGTAATCTATAGAGATTTAATTGAGACAAAAATTTTAGGTCTTCGTGGTCGCATAAAAAACAAGCAAAAAGATCCGGATATGTCAAAGATGGAGAACAAGGTTAAAAAAGTTATAGCCATTTTAATTTGGACTATTTTAGCACTTATCGCTGGAGCTGACTTTCTATGGTTCTTTGTTCCACCGGAAGATTTCTTTGTATATTTATCTGATTTTACCAACCACTGGACACTTTTTGGCAGTGTACTTGGTATTGCAGCATTTTTAATTTATGACATTGTATGGATGAAAGAGAACTTTTGTGTTTATGTGTGCCCTTACTCTCGTGTTCAGTCAGTTCTGTATGATGACCATACTGTAATGGCTCTTTATGACATGCATAGAGGTGGTAACATATATGATGGACATAAGAAACAATACACAAAACAAAAAGATATTCAAGCGGCAGAATCTCATGCTGAATGTACGGCTTGTGAAGCTTGTGTAACTGTTTGTCCTACGCATATTGATATTCGTCAGGGTCTTCAGTTAGAGTGTATCAACTGTTTAGAGTGTGTTGATGCTTGTACAACAGTTATGGGTAAACTAGGTAAACCTTCACTTGTTACATGGTCAAGTGATTATGAGATTGTAGATCAAAAAGGTAAAACTAAATACTTCCGTGGAAAAGTTTTAGGATATATCGCAGTTTTAATTATCTTAAGTATTACACTAGGATTTATGGGAAGTACGAAAGAGCATATGCTTTTAAATATCAACAAAGAGACACGTCTGTATGCTACAAAACTTCTTAGTGATGGGAAAGTGAGAGTAGATAACTCTTATATGTTCCTATTTCAAAATACAGAAAATGAAAAAATGAAGTTTTACTTTGAAGTAATCCCTCCAAAAGGTATGGAAGGAAAAATTGTTATTGTAAAACCATCAAAAGCTTTTACAGCAATACCTGGAACAAAAAAGAAAAAAATTGTTACACTTAGGACAACTGATGTCTTAGCTGATAATGAGAGAAAAGATACTATTATACCAATTACGATTCATGCGTATGCCTTAGATAAAGATGGTAAAAAAAGTGAAAAAGTATCTGTTATCAGACACTCTACTTTTATCTTTCCTAGAAAAGATATTTTGGATGCAGTAAAGTAATATAATTTTAATCAACAATAAGATAAACTCTAGCATATAATTATGCGGGGTTTATTTTGTTAAAAAAAGTCTTTTTATACACTCTTTTAGTCTATGGTCTTTTTGGTTTTATAGTTCTTCCTTTTATTTTAAAGCCTCAAGTCATAGAGATTGTTCAAAATGAGACAAATGCCAAGATAAGTGTCGACAGTATCTCTTTTAACCCATTCCTTTTTAAACTAAAACTCTCAGGTGTTGAGCTGAGTAGTTTGGATGATAAACCCCTTGTCTCTTTTAACTCACTGCTTATAGATGTTGAGTTATATTCACTTTTAAGATCTGCTATTCATATAAATGAGATTACCCTTAGTCAACCAAAAATTCATGTTGTTTATAATGATGATAAAACAGTTAATCTTCTTGCTATTTTAAAAGAAAAAGAGGAAGCGAAAACAGCAGACTCTAGTGAACCATCAGCAATACCTAGAATTATAATCGACTCACTTAAGCTTGTTGATGGTTATGTGAGCTACGAAGATTACAGCTTAGAGAGTAAGTTTGATTTCTCATTTGGTGATATCGGTTTTGAGCTCAAAAATATTGACACAAACGACTTTAACTCAAGCAATGCTGAACTTAGATTTTATTCACATCTTGGTGATGGTGGTTTTGTTGACTTTAAGAGTAAGATAGAGGGATTTAAACCTTTTGTGCTAAATGGTAGTTTAGATTTTGAAGCGAGTAAGCTTTACTCTCAGTGGAAATATATGCAAGACTCTTTAAACTTAGAGGTAGCAGACGGAAAAATCTCATTTCATACCGACTATCATTTTAATTTAGATGACCTAAACGCAACCACAATCAACAATTTAAATGTATCGTTAGATAAGCTCAGAGTAAAACCAAAGAGCCAGTCTAAAGATGTTCTAAATCTAGGTTCATTATATGTTCATAACGCAACAATAAAGCCGATGGTACATAGTGTTCATGTGGAAAAAATAGGTCTTGACTCTCTTAACATAAAAGCTAAACGTGATGAAAACTCTCAAATAGATTGGCTTGAGTATATAAAAGTTGTAGGCAGTGATGAGATAAGTGAGAGCGAAGAGATTCAGCAAGAGTCAAACATAACTGCACCTATTTGGGATGTTTTAATAGATGACGTCTCTTTAGAAAAAATTGCTATAGATTTTCAAGATGAAGCAGTGAAACCGGTAGTGAAAAGTAAGTTAAATGAGTTTAATCTTTATGCTCAAGATATTACTCTAGCAGGAGAGAAACCATTTGCTTATCAGTTAAATATGCTCTTAAATGATGCGGCTAAGTGTACTTCCAAAGGTAGCATAATTCATAGTGTTTTAGATGTTCAAGCTTACAGTGAGTGTAGTGGATTTGATATAGCACATTATCGACCCTATATAGACCAGGCGGCAAACGCAGAATTAAAAGTTTTTGATTTAAAACTGCAAAATGCAGTTGCTGGGTTTAAGGCAAAAGTAGAAGTTAAAGATGTTCTTCAAGAGATAGTAATAAATGTTAATGATGCAAACCTAAGCTTAACAGAGTTGGAACTACGTAAGCGCTCCACGGGTGAAAAACTAGTTAAGTTTAGCAGTTTGAGTGTTGATGGTGTGAAATTAAATACATTAGAAAAATCTGTAAACATTCAAAAAGTTTCACTTAATGGCTTAGATATTAAAACTGCAAGACTTAAAGATGGTACTCTAAATATTCAAGATATAGTTGTTCCTAAGCTTGATAAAAAAGCAAAAAAAATAACAAAGAAAAGTAAGATAGAAAAGGAAAAATCTTACAGTGTTAAGTTAAAACATTTTGCACTTGATGCTGCACAAATTGGCTTTAATGATAAGGCTCTAACTCCTCATGTTAAAAGTAAGATAGATAGAATATTCTTAAATGCCTACGATATTGATATTGCGAAAAATAGTTGGCTGAAGTATAGACTCTATATGAGAGTGAACTCTAAGGGTATCATCACATCAAACGGTAATCTTAGACATACGCCGCTCAAGCAAAAAGGTATATTTGAGATTAAAAATCTTTCTCTTGTGGAGCTGACACCATATATCCAAGAGAAAGCTTTTATAAAGATTGATGATGGAAGAATCTCTCTCAAAACTAAAACTGAATACTCTGTATCATCAAAAAAACCAGATTTAAGGGTGAATGGTTCTTTTAGTCTAAATGAGTTCTTTGTGAGTGACAGTAGAGACACTACAGCAATTGCATCAATTAATGAACTCACTTTAAAGTCTTTTACTTTTGAGCTCAACCCAAATAGGTTATATATAGATGAAATAGATGTGAATGCATTTTATGTAAATGCTTTGATAGATGAGAACAAACAGATGAATCTTTCTAAACTTGTCAAATCAAGTGATGAGAATGTCACAAGCGAAGAAGAAGTTGTAGTAATAGTTGAGGATGAAAACGCAACTGCAGAAGTTGCTTTTCCTGTGAAAATCTTAAAGATGAATGTATCTCTTGGAAGTGCTAACTTTGCTGACATGTCTCTGCCTATAAAATTTAAAACAAATATACATGACCTTAATGGTGTGATTTACTCTATCTCCAATGTTCCCGGAGAGACTACTTATGTAAATATAGATGGAGAGATTGATAAGTATGGTTCTACAAAGCTCAAAGGGAGTGTGAATAGTGCAAATCCAAAAGAGTATACAGACTTGGAATTTAATTTTAAAAATTTAGATTTGCATACTTTGAGTGGCTACAGTGCTAATTTTGCGGGACATGAGATAGACTCAGGGAAACTCTTTTTAGACTTAGGATATGATATAAAGAACTCTGAACTTCTTGGCTCGAATGAGGTTATTATCAAACAGATAAAGCTAGGACGTGAGATAGAAGATGAAAATGTAACGATTCTACCTTTAGGTTTTGTAATAGCTCTTCTTGAGGATGATGAAGGAATTATAGAGATTGATATGCCAGTTGAAGGTAATCTTGATGAGCCGGACTTTAAATATGGTGCTTTAGTTATGAAGACTTTAGGAAATTTAATCCTCAAAGCTGTAACTTCTCCTTTTACATTTTTAGGTTCTATGATGGGACTCGATGGTGAGGCTTTGGAGTATGCTGAGTTTGAAGTAGGAAGTGCAGTTATCCTCCCACCTGAGAGAGAAAAACTAGATCAGATTGCTAAGATGATGACAAAAAGACCTAAGATAAAACTGGCACTAACTCCGACATATGATGAACTCTCAGATAAAAGAGCACTTCAAACAGGGATGTTAATCAACTTGATAGTAAAACAGAGTGGTATTAAAAACGCAAAAGAGTATGAGAGCGCTATGAGTATAGATATACTTGAAGATATTTATGAGGATTTTAAAGATGATGATACTCTTGATAAGCTTGAAGAGAAACTTAAAAAAGAGTATAAAGGGGATGAGCTTGATAGAGCTTATCTCTCTGCACTAGCCGAACTTTGCAAAGATATTCAAGTTGTAACAAAAGTTGACTTAGAGAGATTAGCAAGAGCAAGAGCAAACGCAGTTATAGCGTACCTGATTCAAGACAAAAGTATAGAAGCTCTAAGGGTTATACAAAAACCTATGATAAGTGTTAATGAACCAGACAATAAGTTAATAAAACAGAAACTGACGATAGAAGTAAAATAATTTTCGCTATAATTCGATTTTAGTTAAAAAATTTATTTTATTAAAGAGGCAATTTATGGCTTTTTCTCCAGAAAACCGTTCAGGTACAATTAGCGGAATCATCTTCGTTGCAATTTTTGCAGCGGCGGCTACAATGATTTCAGATATAGCTTTTGTTAAAGCATTGGGAATTTCTCCACTTGTTATAGGTATCGTTATGGGTATCTTTTATGCAAATACACTTCACAATAAAGTTCCAAGTGAGTGGGGAACAGGTATCACTTTTTCAGGTAAAAAGATACTGCGTTTCGCAATCGTTTTTTATGGTTTTAGAATAACATTTCAACAGATTATGGAAGTAGGTATGAGTGGTTTTATGGTATCACTTATTATGCTCTCAACAACATTTATTATAGGTACATACCTTGGTATAAAAGTATTTAAAATGGATAGGGACACTTCAATGCTAACTGCTTCAGGTGCTTCAGTTTGTGGTGCAGCAGCAGTTTTAGCGACTGAACCTGTCTTAAACGCAGAGGGACATAAAACAGCAGTTGCAGTCTCTATGGTTGTTCTTTTTGGAACAATCTCTATGTTCTTATATCCTGTTCTTTATGCTTCTATCATAGAACCAGCAACCGGATTTTTACATATGACACCACAACAGTTCGGTATTTATGTTGGCGGGACTATTCATGAAGTAGCACAAGTTGTTGCCGTTCCTGCTTCAGTTGCCGGGGCTCCTGCTGAGATGGCAAACTCTGCTGTAATTGTTAAAATGACTCGTGTAATTATGATTGCTCCAATGTTGATTGTTTTAGGGATATATCTCTCTATGCAAGCGAAAAAAGCTGGTGGAACTGCAGGTGGATTAACACTTACTATTCCTTGGTTCGCAGTCTATTTTGTTGGTATGGCAGGTTTTAACTCTTTTGACCTTGTTCCTCATAATATTGTGTCAGTAATCAATGAAATAGATACTTTCTTACTAACTATGGCAATGACAGCCCTTGGAATGGGGACTATTTTTGCTAAGTTTAAAGGTTTAGGTCTAGCACCACTTTATACAGCTGGAAGTATGTTTATATGGCTAGTAGTTGGTGGGTTTGTAATCACAAAAGTAGTAACTGCAATTTTTTAATACCTAATAGTTACCGTTGTCCCGACTCCCTCTTGGGAGTCAATATTTAGTTTGAATCCCTGTTCTTTTACAATAGAATCTACAATATTTAACCCAACTCCAAAACCACCAGCATAAGAGTTTGCTCTCACAAATCTTTTAAGTATATTTTTTAGTTCACCTTTAGCTATACCAATTCCTTCGTCTTGTATTGAGAAAGTATCTTTGGTGGTTGTAATATGAATAGTTGTATTTGGCTTAGAGTACTTAATCGCATTACTCAAAAGATTGTTAATAAGCATTTTTGCTTTTGTTGGAGCTATCTGCATTGGTGACCTATTGAGCTCTTTAACAAGGGTAATGCCCTTTTTATTTAACAACTCACTAAAGTACTCAATAGACTCTGAAACTATCTCTTCAAAGAAAATCTCTTTGGGTTCCTCGCTATCATGGTCAAAACTAAGATAACTCAGAGATGCGTAGATATCATAAAGCTGTTTAGTGCTTATAGAGATATTATTTACAATCTTTTCATCATAATGTTTTTTACTTTTTATTCTAGATGTGCTCATCATCAGAGCAGTTATTGGAGTGTTTAACTCATGCGTTGTGTCTTTAACAAAGTTCTCAATTTCAAGCATTTTGTCTTTAATAGGTTTCAAAAATATATAAGATAAAAATATAGAAATGAGGATGATAAAAAAGGCAGTGAAAATTACAGTGTAGAGTATTCTATTTTTTAAAACTACAATATTTTTTATACATTCGCCACTTTGAACCACTACATAGCTGACTCCTAAGTGATTTGCTGTTCTTTGAGTTATGAGAGTAAACATATCACCTTTCATATAAAACTCTTTAGAGTAATCAACTTTTTGACTTAAAGAGCCGTAGAGGATATTTTTATCTTCATCTAAAAGTGCAACATTTGCACTTGGAAACATTTTTAGTGTGAATTTCTCCCCAGTCATATGAGAACGAATTACTTCTGAGCTTACTTTTTCAGCAATATTATTCATCTTATAGAAGTTACTACTCTTCTCCATTGCAACTTGAGAGTTAAAAAACCAATATGCAGCAAGAGTTAAAAACGCAAATGAAGAGATAAGATAGAGTGCTAAAAATGAGTAAAAAGAGCGTCTAGTTATCTTATTCATAGATGTAGCCTTCACCTCTAATGGTTTTTATTTTATCTTTACCTATTACCTCACGTAGTGTTCTTATATGAGAACGCAGAGTTGCATCACTAGGAAGTGAGTCAAAATCCCAAATATTTTGAGCTAACTCTTCGTTTTTTATAAGTCTGCCGATATTTTTTATAAAGTACGATAGAAGTAGTGAGTCTTTAGTTCCAAGAGAGATTTTAACACCATCTTTTGTTACTCCTTTTTCATTCATACAAAAGATAATATTCTCAGAGATTTTAATACTCTCTTTTGTTTCAATATGAAAAAGTTTTTTGGTGTTGAGTATTCGCATGTTGAGTTCATCAAGCTCAAAAGGTTTTTTGATGTAATCATGTGCTCCACTCTCAAACGCATTTTTTAGATGTTTTGTATCAGTGTATGCGGTAATAATAATAGCTGGAGTTGTATTGTTGAATAGTCGGAGTTCTTTGAGCAGTTCTAAGCCATTTTTCCCAGGAACATTTATATCAAATATAAACAGGTCATAGTTATTTGATTCTAGCTTATCATATACTGCGTTTGAGTCATATGCGTACTCAACATCCCAAGACTCCGATAGGAAGTCAATGAGGATATCTGAAAGTACCGCATCATCTTCCATTAAAAGAATTTTCATTATGCTAAAGACAACTCACCAAGATAACTATGAATAGTATTACCTTCTGCTAACCATCCAAGTATTCCGCCTTCAAGGTTACTTACATCTGTAAAGCCAAGTTTCTGTAGTTGCAGAGCCGCTAAAGAACCTCTTGGGCCTTTTAAGCAGTAGGTAACTATTTTTGCATCCTGTCCAAATTTTTTAGCAATTTTATCTATTGCCATAAACTCCAGTTTTCCTCTAGGAATAGTCAATACTGTATGGGCACCTATATATCCAGAAGCAAACTCTTCAGGCTCTCTTACATCAATTAAAATGATATTTTTAGCCACAGTATAAAGTTTTTTAGGTTTTATCTGCTTTACACTCTTTGCAGCCTCTTTAATCAGAGCACTTAGATGTTCAGATAAAAATATCTCATCACATCTTGCAGCGTACCGTTCAAGTTTTGTATGTGCATTCTTCATAATATCCCCTTTGCTCTATTGTACATAAATTGCTATTATACACTTATGAATTATATAAAAATAGATGATATCAATGTTGATGAGCTTGAAATATATCAGCAACTACGCGAGGGTGCCTTTAGGAGTGACAACAGTTTTATAGCCGATAGCCCAAAGGTCGTAAATATACTTTTAAACACAGAGATACAAGTGAAAAGTATTTTGGCTACACAGGAGTATTATGATGAGTTTAAAGAGCTTATATCTTCAAAAATTATTCCTAAACTATATCTGGCTTCAAAGTCAGATATGCAAAGTATTGTAGGGCATAAAATCCATCATAACTGCATGATGCATGGCATTAGACCAGAGCCAGCAAAGCTAGAAGATTTGGGAGAGCAGATAATTATGCTTGATACAATAACATCAACTGAAAATGTTGGCTCAATAGCAAGAAGTGCAGCTGCTTTGGGAATTGACTCGTATATGTTACCAAAAGAGGCACCACATCCTTTTAGTAGACGTGCTTTACGTGTTTCTATGGGACATGCAAGTTCATTGAAAATATATATTTATGATGATATATTTCAAGCAATACAAGATTTAAAATTATCAGGATACAGAGTTTATGCGGCAGAGATAAGTGAGGGCTCAACATATTTGTCAAATGTGATAACTCCAAAAAAGTGGGTGCTGATTATGGGGCATGAAGGAAAAGGAATATCAGATAAAATTCTTGAACTATGTGATGAAGTAGTTACTATAGAGATGCACGAGGGTATAAAAAGCCTAAATGTTTCAGTAGCCGCTTCGATTATAATGTATCAGTTTAAACGAGATTTATTAAAAACTCACTAGGATTTTGATATACTTATACTAATAACATAAAAATATACAGGAAATAACAGTTGCAAAATGTTTATCTAGGACGTCAACCAATTCTTGATGCTGATTCAAAGATTCGTGCATATGAGATACTCTACCGAGACTCAAGTAAGCGGAGCAATATTCATGGAGATAGACAGGCAAGTGCTTCTGTAATAACTAATGTTCTAAATAGATTTGGAGCCAAAGCTACTTTGGGAGATAAGAGAGCCTTTGTTAAAATAGATGAAAAATTTCTACTCAATGACCTTATTTTTTCTGTACCAGATCAGTTTTTTGTTTTTGCTCTTTTAGAGAGTGTAGAGATGACAGAGAGAGTCATAGAGAGAATTCATCAGCTTTATGAGAAAAACTATGTCTTAGTAATCAATGATATTAAATTAGATGATGCAAGTATGGAAAAATATAGAGAAATTTTCCCATATCTCTCTTTTATAAAGGTTGATTTTTCTAAAGGCTTATCTTACGGCTTAGAGTATATGATACTTGAGCTAAAGTCTCATAATGTGAGAGCAATTGCTACAAAAATAGAAAATGCCAGAGATTATAATCAGGCTAGAAAACTAGGTTGTGACTGGTTTCAAGGCTACTTTTTTGCTGAGCCAAAAATCTTACAAAATGTTAAATATGAGCCTACTCAGATGAATGTTTTAAATTTATATAATCTTCTCATAGATGATACAAACTTAGATGATATTACAACGGAGTTTGAAAATAATCCAGAAATTACGGTTCAGCTTTTACAGTTTATCAACTCTGGAGCTTTTCACTTTCAAAATAAAATATCTTCAATTCATCATGTTTTAACACTTGTAGGTCGAAAACCACTTGCGCAGTGGCTCATGTTGATGATTTATTCAAAATCTTCTGCAAAAAGCAAAGAGCATACACCTCTAATGCTAATGATAAAAAGTCGTACAGAGTTAATGGAGTCTATTTTAAAAACGATTAATCCTGAAGCTAGAAGTAATATGCTTGGAGAAGCTTATCTTGTAGGTGTTCTCTCTCTCATCGATGTTGTATTTGGTAAAAAAATGGAAGATATTTTAGAAAATATTCATATATCTGATGTAGTAAAAAATGCCATTTTAAATGAAGGTGAGACACTAGGCGAGATATATAAGCTAGTTAAAGGTATAGAAGCTTTTGATACAGATGCTGAAGCTGCGTTTGAGACGAGATATGGTCTTGAAGAGGGTACTGTAAAAGAGTTGATTGTAAAATCTATAGAAGAGACAAATAAGTTCGAAAATTCAGCA
This sequence comes from Sulfurimonas sp., assembly GCA_021157485.1. Taxonomy (GTDB): domain Bacteria; phylum Campylobacterota; class Campylobacteria; order Campylobacterales; family Sulfurimonadaceae; genus Sulfurimonas. The sequence continues at coordinate 13,918 of JAGGWO010000046.1, forward strand.
GCTTAAATAGAGCTCTAAAGATGGTATAATCTTAAAAAAGATTTTATCATGAACTTTTCTACACTTTCTCTTCCTCAAGAGATGCTTACAAATCTAGACTCTCTTGGATATAAAAAAATGACGCCTATTCAGGCCGAAGCACTTCCCCTTATTTTAGATAACAAAGATGTGATTGCTCAGGCAAAAACAGGTAGTGGAAAAACTGCTGCGTTTGGAATAGGACTGCTTAACAGACTTGATGTTAAAAAATTTCGTGTTCAATCTCTTGTTCTTTGTCCTACGCGTGAACTTGCTGATCAAGTTGCAAAAGAGCTTCGTAAAATCGCAAGATTTAAACATAATATTAAAATTTTAATTCTTTGTGGTGGGGAGTCTTTTGGTAAGCAACTCGGTTCACTTTCTCATCAAGCACACATTATTGTAGGAACACCTGGTCGTGTTTTAAAGCACTTAAATAAAGATAGTTTAAACCTTGAAAACTTAGAGACTTTAGTATTTGATGAAGCAGATAGAATGTTAGATATGGGCTTTATGGAAGAGATACAGAGTGTTTTAGAGTATGTGCCAAAAGAGAGACAAACGCTTCTTTTCTCAGCGACTTATGATAATGAAATAATAGAAATAAGTAAAAAAATCCAACAAAACGCAGTGAGTGTTAAAACAGTTTCTACAGAGAGTGCAAATAAGATAGATGAGTACTTTTATGAGGTAAGTTCTAAGCAGGATGCTTTGATTAAAATTCTTAGCACTTTTGCTCCTGAGAATGTCATAGTCTTTACAAATACTAAGATAGAAGCTAAAGAGTTAGCTGAGAACTTACAAAAAATAAATATAGATGCGATAGCAATTCATGGTGATTTAGAGCAGTATGAACGTAATGATGTCTTGGTTCAGTTCGCAAATAAATCTTGTCCAATTTTAGTAGCAACTGATGTGGCAGCTCGTGGACTTGATATCAAAGAGCTAAGTATGGTTGTAAACTATGACATTCCTCACGGGTCTGAGACTTATACACATAGAATAGGAAGAACAGGTCGTGCAGGGCATGATGGAATTGCTATTACTCTCTATAATTCGTTTGAAATTGATAAGGCTGAGGAGTATAGAAATGATACTCGTAAATTTGAGAGTTCTGATAGTTTAAAAGTAAAAGCTGGTTTTGAGATGAAACCTCAGTATGTTACTCTTGTAATTGAGGGTGGCAAAAAAGATAAAATCCGTGCGGGTGATCTGCTTGGTGCTTTAACTGGGGATGCTGGACTTAAAGGCAGTTCTATTGGTAAGATAGATATCTATGACAGACAGAGTTATGTTGCCATAGAGAGAGTTTTGATAAAAGAGGCTCACGCACAACTTAGTAAAGGTAAAATCAAAGGCAAGAAATTCTCAGTCTGGATTCTATAAAACACTTCTTCTTTAATCTCTCTATTTTAAGAGAGATTAGCACCCTATTTTTAATCACTATAAGCCATTTAAATAATAATTATTATCAAAACCTTGACATTATGCACATATGTTCGTTATAATTTGAACATATGTGCATAATAGGACTTGAGAATGAGTGGTAGAAAACGAAAAAATAGAAATATAGATGCTGATTTCAGTGAAGTTTGTTTTAGACCATGTGGAGTTGAAAAAAGTTCTTTACAGAGAGTTGTGATATATGAAGATGAGATGGAAGCTATACGATTAGCAGACTTAGAATCTATGTATCAGCAAGAGTGCTCAGATAAAATGGGTATTTCAAGAACCACTTTTTCAAGACTTGTTGAGTCTGCTAGAAAAAAAATAGCAGATGCTCTACTCAATCAAAAAGCGATTAGAGTTAAATATAGAGAAGATTAAAGGAAATTATTATGATGCCGTTTACAGATGTAGAGATATACGAAGCAGTGAAAAACAACATACCAAAAGTCAGCTCTTATGTGAGTTCACATGGAGGAGGAATAACTCTTCTTGGTGTTAAAGATGGTTTAGTTTATATTGAACTTATTGGAACTTGTTCTGGTTGTGCGATGAGTCTTATGACGACAAAAATGGTTGTTCAAAAAGAGTTAAGAGCTTTGATTCATCCAGAGTTAAATCTGGTAAACGTAGATGGAACTCCAGAGAATGCTGTTCCGGATGATGTGTATGTTGAGGTGAAAGAAGAGACAGAAATAGTCCAAAAAGATGGAATGCTTGAGAAAGTAAAAGATTTTTTACATATATGAAATAAGAGGAAAACAAGATGAAAATAGTAGTAGCAGTAGATAGAGATAAACAGACAATAGTTAAAAAAACAGGACAAGCGGCGTTTTTTGCAATATATGAAAATGAGAAAGTAGTTGACTTTATACCAAACTATCATGGTGAAGGAAATCATGGCATAGGAAATTCTCAAGGTGGAGCCCACCATAAACATGAAAATGAGCATAAAAAAGATGTGATGGGACTTGTAGGGTGTGATGTTATTTTAGTTCAAGCAGTTGGAGAAAATATGAGAGAGGCCTTAGAATCTATTGGATTAAAAGTGCAAAAAATAAGAAAAAAAGATGGAACTACAGCAGATGAGGCAGTTCAAAACTTTTTGAATGATAATCTTTAGGTAGAGCTAAGTGCTAATAATAGGAGTTCTTAAACATGCCATAATGATAACAAGTTTCGTCTTGATGATGATGCTTTTTATTGAGTATATAAATGTGCAAACACGAGGAGAGTGGCAAAAAAGTCTTAAAAAAAGTTACTTAGGTCAGTATGTTTTGGCAGCTTCTTTAGGTGTACTTCCTGGATGTTTAGGTGCGTTTAGTGTTGTCTCTTTGTACTCACATAGAATGGTTAGTTTTGGTGCTTTAGTAGCTGTAATGATAGCTACAAGTGGTGATGAAGCTTTTGTTATGTTTAGCATGTTCCCTGAGACTGCACTGTGGATTAACTTTATACTATTTTTCATCGCTATTTTTAGTGCATTTGTTATTGATTCACTCTTTAAAAACGCAGATTTTTTTCAAAAAAATCTCTCTCATGAGTTTGAGATTCACAAAGAGGAGAGTTGCCGCTGTTTCTCTAAGAAAGAGATCTTTCGCCAATTACGAGAGATGACATTTACAAGAGCTTTGTTACTTGGTATTTTTACTCTTTTTCTCTTAGCTATTGTATCATCCGTGCTCGGTGGAGATCTTTGGAACTGGAAAAAGATTACTTTCACGCTGGGCTCTTTAATCTCACTTTTTATCATAGTTACTGTACCAAATCACTTTTTAGAAGAACATATCTATCAGCATGTTATAAAAAAACATCTACTTAGAGTTTTTTTATGGACGTTTGGAGCTTTACTTCTTGTCCATGTTATAGAAAACTATCTTGATATAACACAGTGGTTACAAGAGAACACAAGTACACTTTTGGTAATTGCAACAGCTCTTGGTATCATACCTGAATCTGGTCCACATATGATTTTTGTCACTATGTATGCGCAAGGACTTGTTCCTTTTGCAGTATTATTAGCGAGTTCAATTTCGCAAGATGGTCATGGTAGTTTACCACTGTTAGCTGTATCAACTAAAGTTTTTATTTGGTTGAAGATTATCAATGTTTTTGTTGCTCTTGTAGTTGGCTTTACAGTTTTAAGTCTTTTTGGAAATTAGAAAATGTATAAATTAGATAACCCTAAAAATAATTATAAAAATATCTCTCACGCTTTTTTCCTATCTCTTGGAATCACCATAGCTGAACCATCAACAGTCCTGCCTCTTATCGTTTCATATTTTAGTGATAATGTAATTATGGTTGGTCTGTTTGTTTCTCTATTGCGAGGGGGAGCAATTGTGATTCAGCTCTATGCTGCGTTTCATGCTCAAGCTTATAAGAGAGTTCTTCCTTATCTTTCAAAGGTTTTTTTCTTTCGATGGATTAGTTGGTTACTTATAGGTTTAAGCATATATTTCATCGGTGATTCTAACAAATCACTCACACTGTTTTTTATAGGAGTTGGACTCTTTTTCTTCTCTTTTAGTGCTGGATTTGGAACTATATATTTTAAAGAGTTGCAAGCCAAACTCTTTTCTAAAAAAGGTCGTGGTACAACGATGGCAAATCGTCAGATAGCAGGTGCAGTAGCTTCTATCTTGAGTGCAGGAGTTACAGGGTATGTTCTCTCAAACTTTGAAGCACCAAATAGTTACGCCTATCTATTTATGGTTAGTAGTATTTTTCTAGCGATAGGTTTTTCCTCATTTGTCACTATTGATGAACCTCCAAAAGAGAAAGTTTTACAAAAAGAGAAAAACTTTAAACTTTTTATAAAAAATGCTATTAAGATACTTAAAAAAGATAAGAGACTGCAACAGCAAATAGCAGTTATTTTTTTAAGTTTTAGTTACTTTTTATCTATGCCCTTTGTGATTTTACATGCAAATGAAACTATTGTTTTGACAGGTTGGATGTTGGGTGGATTTATTATGGTGCAGATGTTTGGAAGTATTGTAGGGAGTACCTTTTTGTGGAGAAGAATCCATAACTATGAAAAAATGCTCTCTTTAGCTTTTGTATTTATGATTTTAGCCTTTGTTGTAGCGCTATTTGCAGATGATATTTATAGTTATGCTCTTGTTTTTCTACTCTTTGGAATTGGACTTGATGGATTTAGTATAAGTGGTATGAATCTTGTCATAGAGATAGCACCAGAGGAGCAAAGACCTCTCTATACAGCTCTGCAAACTAACATCACATCTGTGGGCTTGTTCTTCCCGATAGTCGGAGGCGTACTACTGAAATATTTGCAAAATTATCAACTTATATACATACTAAGTATTTTACTGTTAGTTTTAGGCTTACTACTTAGTTTGAAACTTAAATCAAATGAGGAGAATATATGAATGTTACCCTAGAGAGCATTGCAACAATTAGGTCACCCTTTTGTGATTTAAAAGATATGCCTGTTCAGCCAAGAGGGGCAAAAGATACATGTGCTACCATTGAGTTTAAAGAGGAGTTTGTCGAAGGTCTCAAGGATTTAGATGGTTTTTCTCATCTGTATTTGATATACTATTTTCATAAAATAGATGAGCATGAACTAAGTGTAATCCCCTTTAACGATAAAACGAATACCCCAAGAGGAGTTTTTTCTACAAGAACGCCAATGCATCCAAACTCTATAGGATTATCTGTCGTAGAGCTTATTAGTGTAGATAAAAATGTAGTAACGATTAAAGGTATAGACATTCTTGATGGTACACCACTCTTGGATATTAAGCCATATATAGAAAATTTTGATAAAATTGAGGGTGAAGTTAAAAGTGGATGGATGAATTCTAGTAGTAAAGAGGTTGGTTCAATGCGCTCAGATGAAAGGTTTATAAAATGACAATACTTTTTGATAACTATAACAATCATACTGCTTGTCAATCTCCTTGGGGATTTAGTGCTTATTTTGAGGAGTATAAACTTCTTTTTGACACAGGAAGTAATGGACGAGTACTTTTGAAAAACATGCAAGAGTTAGGTATTGATGTGAAAGAGATTGAGTATATGTTTATAACGCACTCTCATTGGGATCATATTGGCGGAATAGACTCTATTTTAGAGCTCAACCCAAACATAACACTCTTTGTGCCCTCATCGCTTTCAAAATTTCTTATAAAAGATTTAAAATCTTTAGCCAAAGAGGTTATTGTCTGTACAAAAAAACCGCAACATCTTTTTGGAAATCTTTATACAACTGGACTTTTGGGTGATGAAATGCCTGAGCAGTCTCTTATTATTGATGAAGAGGAGACGAAAATCGTTACAGGTTGTGGTCATTTTGGAATTGAAAATATTACAAATGTAGCTAAAGATACGATAGGTAAAAATATCGATTTTGCTA
>JAGGWO010000115.1 GCA_021157485.1 Sulfurimonas sp.
ATATAGATGAAAAACTGACTGCTAGACTCTACTTTGATTTAGAAGCAAGAGAAAATAAACGCGGTGGTGCATGGATGCACAACTGGCAATCCCACTGTAGAGATGAAAAAGGAGAGGAACAACTTGCTTCTGCGTTTATTGTATGTAACTTTCCACCTTCAAGTGAGACAACCCCTTCATTGCTTCGCCATGATGACATCGTTACACTCTTTCATGAAATGGGGCATACAATTCATCATCTACTAAGTTGTGTAAATGAAAATGATGTGAGTGGTGTAAATGGTGTTGAGTGGGATGCAGTTGAATTTCCATCTCAGTTTTTAGAAAACTTTGCATATGAGCCAAAAGTATTAAAACTATTTGCTACTCACTATAAAACAGGAGAAACACTTCCTGATAAGATGATAGAAAAACTTGTAAAGAGTAAAAACTTTCAATCGGCTATGGGAATGTTAAGACAACTAGAGTTCTCAATCTTTGACTTTAAACTTCACTCAAATGTTTATAAAGGAGATGAAGTTCAAGCACTTTTAAATAGTATTAGAGAAGATACGTCACTCGTTAAAGCTCCAGAGTATAACAAATTTCAAAATGGATTCTCACATATATTTGCTGGTGGATATGCTGCTGGATACTACAGTTATAAGTGGGCAGAAGTTCTAAGTGCTGATGCTTTTTATAGTGTAGTTGATGAGGGCATCTTTAATTCTAAAACAGCTAAGAAATATCTAGAGATAGTTTTAAAAGGTGGTGGTTCAAAAAGTATGGAGATATTATTTCATGAACTAATGGGAAGGGATGCAAATACAGATAAACTGCTGCGTTTAAATGGCATAAAATAGTGAAATTATTTGCTATTTTCTTTGTTTTAATTACATCTTTACTCGGAGAGACTCATTTGAAAATAGCAACTTATAATATTGAAAATTTGTTTGATTTAAAAAAAAATGGGCATGAATATAGTGAATACATACCTAATACAAAATCAAATTGGAATAGAAGAAACTACAAAATAAAACTTAATAATATTTCAAAAGTAATTAAAGAGATAAACGCAGATATCATTGCACTTCAAGAGATAGAATCACTTCAAGCTTTAAAAGATTTAAGATATGCACTTAAAGAGAAGGGTTTATATTATCAATATTATAAAATAGCTAATAAGAAAAATACTACAACAAAAGTAGCAATACTTAGTAAAATTCCCTTTACATATACTAAAGAGTTATCAGTTAATCCAACCTATAGATATAGAAATATTTTAGAGGCAAAGTTTAAAATTAATAATCAAGATTTATATTTATTAGTAAATCATTGGAAATCTAAAGCTGGCCCTGAGAGCATGAGAATAGCATCAGCTAAAAGAGTAAGAAAAAGAATTAAAGAGATTGGAGAAGATAAAAATATAATCCTTTTAGGTGACTTCAATTCGGATTATGAAGAGTATAAAAAATTCAAGAGAAAAAGAAAACATAATGATACAGGTGGCAAAACTGGTATAAACCATGTGTTGCATACAAAAAATCAAACTACAAAAGCTTCCCAAGTAAAATATGAAAAAGAGAGTCTCTACAATCTATGGTACGACACTAATGAAGAAAACAGATATACCTATATCTATAGAGGCAAAAAAGAAGCATTAGACAATATAATAGTATCTCAATCACTACTAGAACAAAAAAATATCTATTACAAATATGATTCAATCAGCTCATACAGTCCAAAGTATCTATTTAAAGGCAAAAATATCTATAGATGGCAAACAACATGGAAAAAACCTCGTAAACATAAAGGCAAAGGCTATTCAGATCATTTGGCAGTAACAGCAGAGTTTATAGTTAAGTAAGAAAATTGAAATTGACAAAGTCATTAAATCAAGCGCATGCAATTTTCACTTTAATCAAGGCACTGAAATATGAAGCGTACTTCTATACGTGAATGTTTTAGTAACGAAGAGTAAATTGAAAAGTGCACCCAAAGGGTATAGCAATATGTGATTGTTTTAATGACAACTAGGCAGCGACCTACATTCCCACAAGTGAAACCTGCAGTATTATCAGCGATGAGGGGCTTAGCTTCTGGGTTCGGAATGGGACCAGGCGTTTCCCCCTCTCTATAGCCACCTAGACAATCAAATATCAATATATAACGGTAAAGGAACTAGTCCCTTTGCCTACGCTAACGCTAAGTTTCCTTCAGCAGGAAGCTTATTAGCTTATATACTCATATTTGATTGTATGAGTCAATTGAGGAGTAATGATAGTAAAATCATTAAATATTAATTGTTAAAGTCAACATTTCTGCGGCTAAACCGCGATACCACCGTCGTTAAAACGTAAGTGTGGTACTAACTAAATAACTGTTTATGTATAAATACACTAAACAAGGTAGTGAACGAATTGCACTCTAATCAAAGAGTATGTAAAAAAAAGACAAACGATCTATTAGTACTGGTCAGCTAAACAGATTACTCTGCGTACACATCCAGCCTATCAAGCAGTTAGTCTTACTGCGATCTTCAGGGATTGTTCATCTTGGAGTTGGCTTCCCGCTTAGATGCTTTCAGCGGTTATCTCATCCATGCGTAGCTACCCAGCGATGCTCTTGGCAGAACAACTGGTGCACCAGTGGTACGTCCAACCCGGTCCTCTCGTACTAGGGTCAGCTCTCCTCAACAATCCTACGCCCACGGAAGATAGGGACCGAACTGTCTCACGA
>JAGGWO010000120.1 GCA_021157485.1 Sulfurimonas sp.
GAGTATTTTACACCCATGACGCCTTACAAATTCCAAAACTGCAAAAATTCCGTCTTTGTTAAATTTCCAAACTTTTTCTATATCATCAAAGCTCTGCTCAACTCTAGAATACTCTCCTAAATGGTAAACCATATCAGGTGAAAATGTAATAAGTTGTTCAATATCTGAAGTTAAACCTTTTATGTAGGTCACATTAGGAACATGATTGTCTTCTGAGCCTGTAAAATAGTTATCTAATGAGTAGACATCATTGTTTTTATCTTGAGCCAATCTTTCACAAAGATGACTTCCTACAAATCCAGCGCCACCAGTTACTAATATTTTCTTTTTCATTATGTGCCTTATTTAAAAGTGTGTTATTTTACTTTATAAACGATTAAAAAGAGTATAATTCCGGATGCAAAAATATCAATCTATCAATTTTTTACTAAATTTACTCTACTCCTTTTTAAAACTTTTTTTAGTTGCACTTCTGTTTATGGGGCTTGCAAGAGGCTATTTGCTTTTTAGTCATGGCTCTATATCTGAGTTTGGGCTTGGAGAACTTTTTGCATCATTTTTTCTAGGTTTAAGACTTGACTCTAGTGTTTTAGCGTACATTTTTTCCCTGCCTGTTTTACTGTCTCCTCTATTTATGTTTAGATTTTTACAAACAAAAGCTTATGCTCTTTTTAGAGTATATTTTTTCTTAGTATTCACTGTAGTGTTTTTTATGATATTTACAGATTTTAGCTATTTTTCATTTTTTGGTGAGCACTCAACTCTGATGATCTTTGGTGTTTTTGATGATGATACCGAGGCACTTGTAAGAACTGCATTTGATAACTATAATGTAGCTTTGGTTGCATTTTTTATTGTAATAATTTTATCAATTATATATTTTATAGTTTTTAAGATTCTTCAAGAAAAAAAGAGTATCTCTGTTGAGTGGGGAGTGTTAAAGGGAACTGGAATTTATCTAAGTGTTATCGTATTAGTGGCTCTTCTTGGTCGTGGTTCATTGGGACTTTTTCCTTTAGCATACAATACACCAGACCCAACCTCAAACCAGTTCTTAAATAACCTATCAAAATCTGCACCCTTTGCACTTTTTGACTCCTATAATGCATATGAAAAAAGTAAAAATGGTAACTACGACCTTATTAAGGATGTTGGTTTTAGAGGGAAAATGGATGAAGCTTTTAAGATTCACACACAAAAAGCTACTATAGATGAAAAAAATCTTTTAAATAACATAAAATATACAACGCCAGTAAATAAAGCTATTGAAGATATGCCACCTCATGTTGTTGTTGTGATGGTTGAGAGTTTTGGAATGCCGCTACTTGATTATCAGAGTAAAATATTTAATATAATGGGACGTATTCAAAAACATTTTAAGGAAGACATACTTTTTAATAGATTTATATCCGCGTCAAATGGAACAGTAGTCTCACTAGAACCACTTTTGCTAAATATAACAGCGCGTCCACAATCAACTGCGTTTGCACAGGGCAAATATCTCAACACTGCGTTTACACAAGCAAGTGCAAAGGTCTATAAGGATGCGGGATATGAGACAAATTTTGTTTATGGTGGGGATTTGTCTTGGAGAAATGTTGGTAATTTTATGTCTAAGCAAGGGTTTACAAATATAGATGGAAGAGCCTCTATAGCAAAAAGCTTAGGGGAGAATCGAGAAGAGATATCACATGACTGGGGAGTTTTTGATGGGTATCTTTATAAATATATAGAGAAGAAACTTAAAAATGCTACAAAGCCACAGTTTATCTTCGTACTAACTACAAATAACCATCCACCCTATAAAATTCCAAATGATTACAAATCAAACACTTTAGAGTTGTCAGAGAAATTAAAAGCACATATTACTGGTGATATAGATTTAGCAAAAAGAAGATTTAAAGATTATGCCTATGCTGTTGATATGGCAGGTGAGTTTTTGGATCATGTAAAAGAGTCAGGTTTAGCCCAAAAAACTGTAGTAGTAATTACAGGAGATAATAATACTGTAGAGGGAATAATGAAGTATGATGATTATTACAATCAAACAAAACGAATCCCTTTTTATCTCTACCTTCCAGAGTATCTAAAACCATACGAGAAGATTGACATGACTTTAGCATCTTCTCATAAAGATATTTTTCCTACACTTTACGATTTAACATTAAGTGACAAAGAGTATATGGCGATTGGTACAAATCTGCTAGATAAGAATCATATTCACTGTGGCTTTAATGATGCAGGTGTTATAATGTCAAAAGATGGTGGTTTTAAACTGGATAATCCAAAAACGCAAGCTGAAGCTGAGTGTCAAGAGTACTACAAGGCAACTTTGGCAGTTACTGAGTATCTGATAAAATCACAAGAATAAAAGAAGCTAGGAAACTATTTGAGAAAAGTATTAAAACGATTTTGGCCGTATATAAAAGAGTATAAACTTTACTATATGTTGGTTCTCTTTGGAATTATCCTAACTGTATCTGCTACACTCGCCACTGCACATATTATGAAGCCTCTTATGGATGATTTATTTATTTCTCAGAAAGAAGAGATGCTTTACTATATCCCTATTGGTTTAGTTGCTATATATTTTACAAAAGCTATTGGACGTTACATACAGTCTGTGTTTATGAACCATATTGGTCAGCATATAATGGCACGACTAAGAGAGATTCTGCTTCATAAAATCATCACACTTGATATGAGCTTTTTATATAAAAATAGGAGTGGAGAGCTTATCTCTAGAGTTATCAATGATATTGGAAAAATAGAGTATTTTGTCTCCAATATGCTGCCTGAACTCTTTCGTGAAAGTATCACTGTTGTTGCCCTGATTGGTTATGTCATATATCTAAACGCAACCTTGGCTTTTTACGCTCTAATTTTAGTGCCTCTTATTATATATCCTATTATGATGATTGCAAAAAAACTGAAAAAATATGCGCATCGTTCACAATCAAAAAGTGCAGATGTAGTGACCCGTTTAACGGAAGTTTTTAACAACGGAGAGATTATAAAAGCAAACGCAACTGAAGATTTTGAGATGTCACGTTTTTCTGTTGAGAATTGGAAGTTTTTTAAGATAAATATGAAGTCAGTTTATGTTGGTGAGATTGTTTCGCCCTTGATGGAGATAATAGGTGCAGCTGGTTTAGCAATGGTTATCTTCGTTGGTGGACATGAGGTATATAGTGATAATATGAGTGTAGGAGAGTTTACTGCATTTTTAACTGCTGTCGGACTTGTTTTTCAACCTATTCGCCGTATTAGCTCTATATATCGCAGAATTCAAGAGGCTGTTGCGGCAAGTGAAAGAGTTTTTGAGGTTTTAGATAGAGAGAACCTTATAAAAGATGGTGAAAAAGTTTTAAAGGAAGATATAACTAGGATTGCGTTTAAAAATGTAAAATTAAAATATGATGACTCATATGCACTTGATGATGTTAGTATATCAATAAAACAGGGCGAAAATATTGCGCTTGTTGGAGACAGTGGAGGTGGTAAATCTACTTTTATAAATATGCTTCTGCGTTTTTATGACCCTGACAGCGGAGAAGTGAGAGTAAATGACAGAAATATAAAAGAATTTACACAAGCCTCTTTAAAACATCATATATCACTTGTAACACAAAGAATTTATATATTTCAAGATACTCTTGCTGCTAATGTTGCATATGGTCAAAAAAATATTGATGAACAAAGAGTACATGAAGCACTGCGTTTAGCAGATGCTTCAGAATTTGTGGCGTCACTTGATAAAGGAATAGAAACTATGATGGAAGAGTTTGGCGTAAATCTTTCAGGTGGACAGCGACAACGTGTAGCTATTGCAAGAGCGATATATAAACACTCTTCACTTTTACTTTTTGATGAGGCAACTTCTGCGCTTGATAATGAGAGTGAAAAACGTATACAAGCTGCTTTAAGTGAGTATTCAAAAGATAAAATCACTATTACAATTGCCCATAGATTAAGTACAATAGAAGATGCTGATAAAATTTTAGTTATGCAGCGAGGTCAAATAGTCGCAAGTGGAACTCATAAAGAACTTTTAGAGAGTTCAGAAGTTTATCAAAGATTAGCTGGAGCATTTGAAAAATAATTTAATGGGTTTGTTAGTATAATTTAGAGATAATCGCGGTAATTATTAATAAAATGGATTAAACATGCTAGATTTTTCAAAATTTTTAAAGTACTCAAAACCAGGACCTCGTTATACTTCTTACCCGACTGCATTGGAGTTTAGTGACTCTTATGAGTATGATGAGTATATTAAAAAAATGGAAAATCAGGATTCATCAAGACCTCTTAGCCTCTACTTCCACCTTCCTTTTTGTAAAAATGCTTGTTACTTCTGTGGATGTAATGTTGTTTTTACTTCAAAAGAGGACAAGATGCTTCGTTATATTGAGTATCTTAAACGTGAACTTGAAATATTATCAAAGCATTTAGATTGTAAACGCGAAGTGATTCAGATGCACTTTGGTGGTGGGACTCCAACTTTCTTTACAGCAGAGCAGTTAAAAGTAATCATTGATGAAATTAAATCATACTTTCCAAACTTTGTAGAGGGTGCTGAAATCTCTTGTGAGATTGATCCTCGTCACATAGATGAAGATCAGATGAGAGTTATGAGTGAAGCTGGTTTTAATCGTGTAAGTTTTGGTATTCAAGACTTTAATGAAAAAGTTCAGATTGCAGTTCACCGTGTTCAGCCTTATGCAGTAACAAAAGATGCTATGGATTTAGCAAGAAAATATAATATGCACTCTGTAAATGTTGACCTTATTTATGGACTTCCTTTTCAAACATTAGAAACATTTAAAGAGACACTGCGTTTAGCCCTCACTCTCTCTCCTGATAGATTTGCAGTATTTAATTATGCTCATGTTCCTTGGATGAAAAAGACTATGCGTAAAATAGATGAAACAACTCTTCCTCTTCCTGATGAAAAGCTTGAAATCATGCAGTACACTATAGACTTTTTAACTTCCCATGGTTATAAGATGGTTGGTATGGATCACTTTGCAAAACCTGAAGATGAACTGTTTAAGGCGATAGAAAAGGGTGAACTACATAGAAACTTTCAAGGTTATACTACAAAAGGTGGAGCTGATTTAATCGGTGTTGGACTTACATCAATAGGTGAAGGTGTTGATAGCTACAATCAAAACTTTAAAGATATGAAACTTTATGAAGCGGCTATTGATGCAAAGAAACTTCCATTTGAGCGTGGTGTAGTTTTGAATGAAGATGATCAAATTCGTCAATATGTAATTATGGAACTGATGAGTAACTTCAAACTTGATATAAAAAGATTTGAGAAACTATTTAATATAGAGTTTAAAACTTATTTTGCTGATGCGATAGAAGCTCTTAAACCATTTGCTGATGAAGAACTTTTAACTATGGATGAAAATCACATAGAGTGTAGTGAAACAGGAACTCTTCTTATTAGAAATATTGCTATGCCTTTTGATGCGTATATGAAAAAACATGTGGCAAGTAAAAAGACATTTTCAAAGACGGTATAAAAAACAGTATGGAAATGAATAAAAATCTAGAAGATATTTTTAGTTTTGATGAAATTCAAGATGATTGTGTTAAGTGTGGTAAGTGTATTCCTGTCTGTACTATTCATAATGTAAACGCAGATGAGGTTACTTCCCCCCGTGGGTTTATAGACCTTCTTGGTGCTTATAAACGCGGTCAATTAGACTTAGATAAGAATGCTAAAGATATATTTGAGTCATGTTTTTTATGTACTGCCTGTGTTGAGGTTTGCCCTAAGTCACTTCCAACAGATATGATAATAGAACAAGTTCGCTCAGACATAGCACAAAAGTATGGAATAGCATGGTATAAAAA
>JAGGWO010000224.1 GCA_021157485.1 Sulfurimonas sp.
CTCTGCACGTGAGGTAAACATACGGTAAGGCTCATTTGTTCCTTTTGTAACAAGGTCATCTATTAAAACACCGATATATGCTTCATCACGTCTAAGAATTAACGGCTCTTTATCTGCAAGTGAAAGACTTGCGTTTATACCAGCCATAAGACCTTGAGCGGCGGCTTCTTCATAGCCCGTAGTTCCATTAATCTGACCAGCTAAATAGAGTCCGCTAACTTTCTTAGTCTCTAGAGAGTGTTTAAGCTCACGTGGGTCTACAAAGTCGTACTCTATCGCATATCCGTAACGAACAATTTTGGCATTTTCTAAGCCTTTTACTGACTTAATCATATCTCGCTGAACTTCTGGTGGGAGTGAAGTACTCAAACCGTTTATGTAACACTCAGTATTGTCCATAGTTTGAGGCTCTATGAAAAGGTGATGTCTATCTTTATCTGCAAACTTACTTACCTTATCTTCTATACTTGGACAGTAACGTGGAGATTTTCCTGCTATTTGACCCGTAAAAAGTGGCGCTCTGTAAAAGTTTGAAGAGATGATGTTGTGAGTCTCTTCATTTGTATAGGCTATGAAACATGGAAGCTGTTTTTTAGTACGTCTAAACTCTTCTCTATCAGTTCTAAAACTAAAAGGGCTTGGAATTTCATCTCCCCCCTGCTCTTCCATTACAGAAAAGTCAATAGTTGAGCTATCTATTCTCGCACAAGTTCCTGTTTTTAATCTATCAAGAGAAAGTCTGGCATCATCTTTAAGTGAAGCACTTAGTCCAACACTTGTCTGCTCACCAAAACGACCACCAACTTGTTGCACTTCACCAATGTGAATGATGCCATTTAAAAATGTTCCACTTGTAATGATTACTTTTTTAGCATTATAGATGTTTAGAAGGTCGGTTTTTACACCCTTAACTATGTCATTTTCAATCACTAAAGACTCAACCATCTCTTGAGCCAAGTCAAGATTTGGAGTCTTTAAAACTACATTTCTAGCAATAATTCTGTACTTATCCATATCTATCTGAGCACGAGACCCTCGAACTGCTGGACCTTTTGTCTGGTTAAGGATACGAAACTGGATTCCAGCTTCATCGGTAATAAGACCCATCTCACCACCAAGAGCATCAAGTTCACGAACCAAATGACCCTTTGCTAAACCACCAATAGCGGGATTACAGCTTGTTGCTCCAACATTTTCAGCGAGCATTGATATCATCAGAGTTTTATTGCCCATTCTTGCAGATGAGAGAGCCGCTTCAACACCAGCATGACCACCACCAACTACTATTACATCATAATTCATATACTTATCCAAAATAATTTAGGCGAATTTTATCATATTTGAGTATCATTACCGTAATATAAACTAAATTAATTGGGCTTTTTAAGATGGGTAAGGATTTATTTGAAGATTACAGACCAGAAGTGGTTGAATATGATGAAGAGATTGATGGAAGTGATGAGCACAAAATCAGAGATAATCACCTTCAAACTAAAGAAAATTTACTTAATAAAATTAGAAATGCTAAGGCAAAAGCTAAAGGTAATAAAACTACCTTTAGAGGAAATATAAGAACGGAAAACGGATAATGAACATAGAAAAAGTACACGCTTTATACAACGCACAAGATTTTACAAATGCATTTAAATTTTACACTGAATTGGCTGAGGCTGGAGATGCTGATGCACAGACCTCATTAGGATTTATGTACCAAAATGGACAAGGGTGTGAAAAAGATGATGCAAAAGCAGTCAAGTTTTACAAAAGTGCGGCAGAGGCTTCGCAGCCATACGCACTTTTTAATCTAGCTATTCTTTACATGAATGGTCTATGTGGATTAGAGCATGACCAGTTTAAAGCACATGACTTACATATGGAAGCGGCAACTCGTGAAGTACCACCAGCAATGTATGAAGTTGCTCTTATGCTAGAGCGTGGTCTTGGCTGTATTCAAAGTTACTCTGAGGCTGCGTTTTGGTATGAAGAAGGTGCTAAACGCGGACATTTAGAATCTTTTAATAACCTAGGAGCTCTTTATAAAGAGGGGCATGGAGTACCTAAGGACGATGCAAGAACTTTCATCTGTTTTTCACGAGCAGCAGAAGGTGGTTTAGCACAAGGACTTTATAATTTAGGTCTTTTGTATGACCAAGGTGTAGGGTGTGAAGAGGATCATGATAAAGCACTTGATTTATGTCGTAAAGCAGCTTATGCAGGACATGAAAAAGCAAAAGATATTATCAAAGGTCTTCAAGAAGACGGCAAGATAGTTTTTTAAAGGATATCAATTGTTTACAGGATTAATTAGAGAAATCGCGAATGTTAAAAGCCTCTCTGGAAGCACTTTGACAATCAGAGCAAAACATAAAGCCAAACTTGGTGATTCTATTGCAATTAACGGTGCTTGTCTTACTGTTGTAAAAGTTTTAGGCGATGGATTTAGTGTTGAACTCTCCCCTGAATCTCAAAAACTTCTTGCAATGGAAAACTATAAAAATGAAGTTCATATAGAACCTGCAATGATGATGGGTGATAGATTTGAAGGTCATGTTGTTCAGGGTCATGTTGATGCAATCGGGACAATCCAAAATATCAAAAACAATGGAAACTCTTTTGATGTTTTTATCGAAGTTGAGAGTAAATTTATACCTTACATAGTTCCAAAAGGCTCAATAACTATAGATGGTGTAAGTCTTACTGTAAATGATGTAAACGCAAATAGTTTTAGACTGACAATAATTCCACATACAATGAAAGAGACACTCTTCAAAAACTATAAACACGGTTCAAAAGTGAATGTTGAAACAGATATGTTTGCACGTTATGTCTCACATATTATAGCCCATCAAAAAAACTCACCGTCTCTAACTTGGGGTGAAGTTGACGCTATCAACGCTAGTTTTTAAACTTATATGACAAAACGTCATACAAATGAACTAAGCTTGCTGAACAAACTATAATCATTTCGGTACAACTGGTTTATACTTCTTCGGTTACGGGTGAATTAAGGGAGTTTGGTTAGGTAGGGTATCTCCAAAAAAGGAGGATACACCAGTGAGGTTACTCATTGTCTTAATGGTTTTAATCGTTTTAGCCGAACGGTTATATTAAATAACGTGAGAGCTTGAGCTCTCACAACCATTAATGCAATTGTATCATATTTTTAATAATTGCTCAAAAATTTCTAGGATAAAAAAATAAAAAATAAAATTTTAAAAGATATTTTCGGCCATAACAGTTTTAGAGAACTTCAAGAAGAAGGTGTTGATGCGATACTAGAAAATCGCGACCTTCTTATGATACTTCCAACAGGTGGTGGAAAATCACTTGTGTATCAACTTCCCTCTATTATAAAAGATGGTGTGAGTATTGTCATATCTCCACTTATTGCACTTATGCAGGATCAAGTAGCCTCACTTAAAGCTCAAGGTATAAAAGCAGAAATGATTTCATCTGCTCAATCAGCTGATGATGTAGAAGAGATACTTTATCAACTCAGAATGAAGAATCTCAAATTTTTATATCTCTCTCCTGAAAAACTAAATACTCAGTGGACTTATAACTTACTAAAGAGTCTTGATATAAACTTTTTTGTAATTGATGAAGCTCACTGTATCTCTCAATGGGGTCATGAATTTCGTGAAGATTATCGTGCTTTGGGTAATCTCAAAGCAAACTTTCCAGATGCTGCTATTTGTGCGTTTACCGCAACTTCTACAAATAATGTTACACAAGATATAGTTAGAGAACTTCGACTTGAAAATCCGCTACTTTTAAAAGGTAAGGTATTTCGTAAAAACATTTACATCTCTGCCGAAAGACGTCTGACGAATGGTCAAGCCCAACTCAAAAACTTTCTTAAACGCCATGAAAATGAAAGCGGAATAATCTATGTAAGTTCAAGGAAAAAGGCAGAAGATTTAAGTGCACATTTAAATATGAGCGGATACAAATCTTTAGCTTATCACGCTGGACTTCCTTCTCATGTGAGAGAACAAAATTTTAAAATATTTGTAAATGATAACGTAGATATTATGGTTGCTACCATTGCGTTTGGTATGGGAATAGATAAAAGTGATATCCGTTTTGTTGTGCATATGTCTCTACCTAAAACGCAAGAGAACTATTA
The DNA here is from genome assembly GCA_021157485.1 of Sulfurimonas sp. GTDB lineage: Bacteria > Campylobacterota > Campylobacteria > Campylobacterales > Sulfurimonadaceae > Sulfurimonas. The sequence continues at coordinate 4,130 of JAGGWO010000224.1, forward strand.
CCAAGAGATAGGTCGTGCAGGACGTGACGGTGAAGATAGCGAAACACTGCTGCTGTTTAACTCTCAAGATATGATAATGCAAAAACAGTTTTTAAAAGATATCCCCGATTTAGATTATGCTAATCATCTAAGTCAAAAAATAGATGGAATTTATAAATATGCAACCAGTGAGATATGTTTTCATAAACAGCTTGCAGAGTATTTTGAAGATACCTTGGATGAGTGTGTAGATAGATGCGATAACTGTGCTTCTAGTGATGATTTACGTCAAGATATTACCAAAGAGGCTCAGATGGTTTTGAGTTGCGTTTATAAAACTGCTCAGAACTTTGGAAAAAACTACATCATCGATATACTTCGCGGTTCATCAGAACAGAAACTTTTAGCTAATGGTGCTGATAAACTATCCGTTTATGAGATAGGGAAACATCTCAGTAAAAAAGAGTGGTTTGTAATTATAGAGCGCCTGATGGAGACTAAGATTATAAACCTTGGCGACTTTAGCTCTTTAAAACTTACAGATGATGCTATCTCTATTTTAAAAAGTCAAAAAACTATAGATATAAAATCCTCAAGACTTCAAGTAAAAAGTAAAGAAAAAAGAGTTAAACGCAGTGATGATTTTGATTATGATGAGACTCTCTTTGAAGCTCTTAGAGTTAAACGTAGTGAACTTGCTTCGGAGATGGGTGTCCCTGCTTACATTATCTTTGGAGATAAAACACTCAAACATTTAGCCAATGATAAACCCTTTGATAAACCTAGTATGCTTGAGGTAAATGGTGTTGGTGAAAAGAAGTTTGAGCAGTTTGGTGAAGAGTTTTTGAGTATTATAAACTCTTAATCTCGTAGCGGTTCTGCGTTTGGATTACAAGAGATTTTATGTGGCATATCTACCTCTTTAAATGTAGCTAACTTTGATGGAGAAGCTACAGTTGCATCTCTAAAATCTTCTCCAATATTGAGATAAATATTAAATCTATTTTCATAAAGAGCTAAACGCGTAGCTAAAGCAATAGAGTAGGTAGTTAAAATTCCATCATCCTTAATACTGCGTTTAATATCACTAAAGTACTCTTTAGTCCAAAGAGTTGGATTTGAACTTGGAGAAAAAGCATCTTGATAGACTATGTCGAACTTGTTTTCAAATTTTCTCACATACTCACGTGCATCACCTAAAAAAACTTCTACATAAAAGTTGTCATCTTCATAAATTCCATCTCTACAGATAGAATCTATTATATGTTTAAACTCTTCAAACTCTTTTGGATAATTAAAGTTTTGCAACGATTTGACAAGTGAAACATCTAACTCTGGAGAGTAGATTTTGAGTTTTGAAGTTAATGCGTTTTGTTTGTAATAATAGAGTGTTGCTAGGGTATTAAAACCTAAGCCAAAACAGATATCTAAAATATTTATCTCGTCTTTGTCTTGCTTAATTTTAAACGCAGGTTCAACATGCTTAACAAGAGACTCTTTAAGCGCTCCATCCCTCGTTGAGTGATAATGTTCATCATACTCTTTTGAGTAAGCTGTATAAGAGCCATCCTCGCTTAGAGTCATTGTGTGAAGTTCATCATCAAACATTAAGTTCCTCGTTAAATTCTATAACCCTGCTCCCCACATATGCATTTTTTTTGCCATTACTAAATCATACCCTTCTACAATATCTATTTCATTTGGAGCACGAAATTCAAACTCTTCAAGCATCTCTTTCATGGCCTCAATATCCATAACACCTTTTTTCTCCATTATTATAATATCTGCAGTATTTGCTAAAGATGTATATGCGATTTTTAATATCATTTTTTGATTTTGGTGTGCGTGAAAAGTATCTTTAAATATAACCATGTCATTACTTCTAGCAGGAGCACGAAAAGGTTTAGAAAAATCTAAATTATCCTCATTATAAAGTGCTAAATCAAGCTCTCCATCAACACCTTCAAGCATCAAAGAGAGTACTTTTGTTATCTCATCTTCAGCAGTCGTAATCTGTAGAAAATGATTACCTGGAAGGGGATTGAAGAGTTGTGAAAATTGTTCTAGGTTCATCTGTCTAGTAAGCTAAATCATGAAGCTCTTTAAAAAGATAGGCCTCAACTATATCATCAACACTTCTTTGAGTATGAGCAACTAAAACCATCATAGAGAGTTCCATAAATGGCCAAACATATTCACTGTCATTAGCCACAACTACACACTCACTAAAGTTCTCAAAAGCATTGCTTTCTTTGGCATGAAGTATCTCTACAACTTTACCTTCTTCTATTAACATTTGTGCCCAAACTTTTACATCTTCAAGCTTTACTAATGAAGCTTCTTGAACATCTTCAATATCCATAGGTAAAAGTATTCTCATCTTAATCTACTTTTGACATATCTAAAGTAAGTGCTTCATTATCCATGATATCAATATCACGACGTAGAACTGTTGCAGCTATCTCTTGAGCATCTTTAAGTGAGTGCATTTTATAAGTTCCACACTGATAAATATTGAGCTCCGGAATATCATCTTGACTCTTAACATTTAAAACATCTTTCATAGAAGCTTCCCACGCGTCAGCAACCACTTCTTCACTTGGAGTTCCAATAACACTCATATAAAAACCTGTACGACATCCCATAGGAGAAATATCAATAATTTCAGTTGTTTTAGAGTTTAAATGATCTCTCATAAAACCAGCAAAAAGATGCTCTAGTGTATGAATACCTTCCGATGATAAAATTTCCTGATTTGGCTTTACAAAACGCAAGTCAAATACTGTAATATCATCACCCTTTGGTGTTTTCATTCCCTTTGCTTTACGAACAGCAGGTGCTGGCATGATTGTATGGTCAACTGTAAATGAGTCTAATAATGGCATATAATTTCCTATATATTTAATTGTCAGTATTTTAGCAAAAAAGTTTGATTGTAAATTGAAGTTAAAAATTTAAAAGTGATGTCAAAACAAAGAAGTTTTAGATTTGGTGAAGATTGTGCAAAA
>JAGGWO010000026.1 GCA_021157485.1 Sulfurimonas sp.
ATTCGAACCATCGGCCACATCATTAAAAGTGACGTGCTCTACCAGCTGAGCTAACAAGACATTTGCCTCTTATTGTTAAGAGGTCGAAATTATAGACAAAAAGCTTTTATATGTCAAGAATTTAGGCCATGAATTGTGATATTTAATAAAAGAGATTACAAATATCTATTTTTTAGCTAAAATAACCCTAATGAATTATTACAGTTTCGAATATCCCTACTTAATATTGTTACTTGTACCAATAATCTTTTGTATATATAAATGTAAAGAATATATGAAACCTATATATTTTGTACATCTTCATTTTATGCGTGCGAAAAAAAGATTTTTAAAGTTAGAGTGGATTGTAAAAATCTTAATATTTATACTTCTTGTTGTTGCTCTTAGCTCTCCTATAGTTGTTGATAAGTTTAATCCGTTCAATAGAGATGGCAAAGATATAGTTTTAGCTATAGATGCCAGTGGTTCTATGAATTCTTCAGGATATGACTCCAATAATGATCTTTCAGGTGGTGAGAGACTTTCCCGATTTGAACTTACTAAGATAGTGGCAAAAGATTTTTTATTAAAAAGATACAGTGATAATGTTGGAATAGTCATCTATGGAGATTTTGCTTTTATTGCTTCACCTATAACATATGAAAAAGAGATTGTAAGTGAAATGCTTGGCTATTTAACTCAAGGGATGGCTGGGCAAAATACAGCTATTGGAGAAGCAATAGCTATGAGTAAGAGAGCTTTTAAGCACTCAATCGCCAAAACTAAAATTATAATCCTACTGAGTGATGGTGAGCATAACAGTGGAACTATCTCTCCAAAAGAAGCTCTTAAATCAATAAAATCTCAAAATATTAAGATATATACAATTGCAATAGGTAACAAAGGTGAAGCAGATGAAGCTCTTTTGGAAAAAATAGCACGTGAGAGTGGAGGAGAATTTTACAGTGCGGTATCTGCAAAAGAGCTACAAAAAGTGTATGAAAAGATTGATAAACTTGAATCATCAAAGATAAAATCACGTGAGTATCTGCTAAAGAACTACTATTATCAAACCTTACTACTTTTAGCGGCTGCTCTTTTACTTTTTTTACTCTATAGGGAGATGAGAAAATGAGCTTCTTAAATCCTGAGTATCTTTGGCTGTTTTTATTTTTAATAGCTGCGTTTATTAAAAAAGATTTTTCACAGTTGCGTTTGACTTCGTTTGGCTATATCTTGACCTTTGTATTTATAGTTTTAGCACTTATGAGACCTGTCATAGAACAAGAACCTATAAAAACAAAAGAGGTGCTTAGTGATGTTGTTGTAGCGGTAGATCTCTCTTACTCTATGCAGGCGACTGATATTTTACCTTCAAGGTTGGAGTTTGCTAAAGAGACTTTAGCTCAGCTTGTTAAAAAAGAACAAAAGAGTAGATTTGGCGTCCTTGGATTTACAACAAACGCAATTATTCTCTCACCGCTCACGCAAGATAGTGAACTACTTTTACATCTTTTTGGTTCATTAGACGAGAAGTTGATTATGACAAAGGGCAGCTCTATAATGCCAGCACTGCAACTAGCTAGAAAAATGTCAAAGTCAAAAAGAGTGAGTCTCTTAATTTTAAGTGATGGTGGGGATGAATTGAACTATTCTGATGAGGCTGCGTTTGCTAAAGAGAATAACTTAGTTGTCAATGTCCTTATGATAGCTACAAAGTCAGGTGGAACTCTACCTTTACAAAATGGGGAACTTTTAAAAGATGAGTTGGGCGAAATAGTTGTTAGTAGAGAAAATAGCACGATTAAAGTTATATCAAACGCAACGAATGGAGTTTACAGTAGCAGTGTTGATGATATTTTAGATGCCCTATCTGCTCAAAGAAAAAATGAGTTTATATCCAATACAACTGTTGTAAAAAACTTAGAACTATTTTATTATCTAGTTATTCTTGCAATAGTTACATTTTTGATTAGTGTGACATCTTTAAAAAGATATGTCATCACATTTTTACTTCTTTTTGGGGTAAGTGTTCAGGCTGATATATTAGAACTGTTTGAGGATGAAAACAGACTAGCATTTAAAGAAGCAAGCAGACTGTATAAATCAGGTGAATATGAGAAAGCTTTGGTAAAATATGAGTATGTTAAGTCCGATTCATCTGAGTTTAAAGCTCTAGTGTTTTATAATCTTGGTAATACTTTTGTAAGATTAAAAGAGTTTGAAAAAGCTAGAGAGGCGTATAAAAAATCACTCACTCTGCATAAGACAAAAGAGGCATATGAAAATATGCTCTTTATCTTAAATGTAAAAGAGCAAAGGCAGATGAGTACAGGTCAGCAAAAAAGTGCTAAAAAATCATCTATTGCTAAAAAGAGAGAGTCATCGCAAAAGAAAAAAGATGGTGGAAGCTCAAATATGAAAGTGAGTGCAGCAGCAAATAGTGGCGCTGATGATGGTGGCAAGAAAAGTAAGTCAAAGTCTAAAATAGATTTAAATTCGGGTAAAGCGAAACTAAGTTCTACACAGTATGAACTAATAAACAGGAGGCGAATAGATGAGAAAAAACCTTGGTAATGTTTTAATTATTTTTTTACTTTTCTTTAACCTAAATTTATTTGCTTCAACCTATGAGTGGAGTGCTACAGTAAATAAAAAATCTGCTTTTGTAAATGAAGCAATTCTTCTTGAATATGTATGTAAGTTCAGTGATAGAAGTGAACTTTATACAATTGACTTCAATCCGGTAGTAGAAAATGAAGAATATGTAATAAAACCTCTAAGCGAGAAAGAGCAGATAATTGACGGAAAAAGAGTAAATATCTTTGAATATATAGCATATGTAAAACGTAGTGGCGAGATTATTTTTGATTTTGATATGGTTATGAAAAAAACAAATAAAGATTCGATTGAAAATACTGTACTAGGTCGAGACAATGAACAGTATGAGGAGTTTTCATCAACTTATTTGAAACAAAAAAGCCTATATGTTGATGTTAAACGCAGTGAAGCTGATTTAGTTGGAAGTTTTGAATTGGAAGTTAAAGAGGGCACGTCAAGTATTAAAGCCTATGAGCCATATAGTTTAGAGTTTATAATCAAAGGTATTGGTAATTTTGAAAAACTAAAACCTTTTTCATTTGAGATAGATGGCGTAAAGGTTTTTTCTCAAAAAGTTATATTAAACAGTTCTTTGAAAAAAGATGGGGAGCATGGGGTTTGGAGTCAAAAATTTGCTTTTGTAAGTGATAAGAATTTTGTAATTCCAACAGTTGAATTTGAGTATTTTGATATTAAAAAAGAGTCTAATAATCTGCTTCGTTTTGACGGTGCTAAAGTGGATGTTACACCTGCTTATAAAAAAATGGACTTGCTAGATAAAGAGCAAAAAATGTTTGAATTTAAAGCAGATTATATGTACTATCTACTCACGTTTATACTTGGTTTTATAATGGCAAAGATAAATTTTAAAAAAGAGAAAAAACCACAAGACAAGCAAGAGATATTTTGTCAAAGAGTTAAAGATGCTAAAACATTAGATAAGCTAAGTATACTTTTGGCAATTAATGGCTCAAAGAAGTATTCAGAAGTTCTTCTGAAGATAGAAAAAGGTGAACTTACTTCTTTAAACGCAGCAAAAAAATTAATATGCAATTAAATCAATTTTAACTAGAATAAGCCTAATAATTTAAAAGAGAGATATATGAATAAAACTATTTTACTGTTTACAGTTACGCTAATCATGTTTATAATGAGTGGATGTGCACAAAAAGTTAATGTTCGAGCGTTAGAGCCAGCTGAAATAGATAGAGTGGCAGCTACAAAGAAAGTGGCAGTCGCAAATTTCAGTAATGATAATGTTGGACTCTCAGGTAAAATAGAAGCGAAACTTGCAAGATTTAGAATAGATAATAAAAGCTACTTCACAATAGTTAGTAGAAATGATTTTAACAAAATTGTAGAAGAGCAAAAAATTCAAAATAGTGGTCTTGTAGATCAAAAAACAGTTGTTGATATAGGAAATCTTATTGGTGCCCAGGCTATTATTTCTGGAAATGTTGGTAAGGCAACATCGCAAAACTCATATTTTTATGTGAGACGTTCTCGTTGTGCTGATAAAAAGTGTAAAGAGTTGATTTACTATAAAGTTAGATGTATGAAAAAAGTAGTTGGACTCTCTGCTGAACTTAGAATGGTTGATATTGCTCAAGGTGATATCATATATGCAGATACGATGAATAGAAGTAGAACTTACACACACTGTTCTGATGACTCACGTGCTTTACCCTCACGTGAGATGGTTGCACAAGATTTAGCAGAGTCTATAGCAAATAGTTTCATATATAAACTAACACCTCATTATCGTAACTTTAGAGTTGTTTTACTTGAAGACCCTGATTTAGATTACAGCGATGAACAAGAGAAGCTTTTAGAAGTTTCTCTCACGTATATAGAGCAGGGTAGGTTTGATAAAGCTGAGCAGTTTCTTTTTCAATTAATCGACTCAACAGACTCTCAAAGTTATGTTGCGTTTTATAATCTTGGCGTTGTAAAAGAGGCCCAAGGAAATTATCTTGAAGCAAAAGAGTATTATGAAAACGCAGATAATCTCATGATTGAACCTGTACAAGAGATAAACGCAGCAGTAATAAGAATCAACTCTTTGATTGAAAAACGTCATAGAGCACAAGCTCAGTTAGCAAGGTAGGGAAGTTTCGTGTATTTAAAACTATTTTTTATCGGTATGAGTTTTTCTTTACTCTTTTTTTCAGGATGTGGTTCACAAAAAAGAGTAGTTGTTGCACAAAAAAAAGAGATTCCCGCTTGGTATCAACATCCTCCAAAAAGTTCAACTAGTGAATTGTACGCGGTAGGAAGTGGACGTGATAAGCAATCTGCCATCACAGATGCTTTGACGCAGATGGTCTCCACTTTAAGTGTATCTGTCTCTTCAAAGTTCAGTGCTAAAACTGTTGTGAAAGAGGGTTCTGTAAATAGTTCTACTGGTGTTTATACAGATGAGTCAACAAGCGAAGTGCAAAACATACGAATAAGCAACTATGAACTTCTTGAGTCTCAGAGTTTAGGCTTTAAAAACTATGCAGTTTTAATAAAGTCAAACAAAAAAAAGCTTTTCGAGAGTATGAAACAAGAGATAGAACAGAATTTTGAGATTATAAAGCAAGAGAGAAAGAGTATAGAGCATCTCAATATGATAAAACATCTCTCTTTTTATAAAAAATCAAAAGAGACACTCTCTCGTCTACCAAATACTCTGCTAGTTATGAGTGAGTTAAACGCTGCGTTTGATGGAACTGCTTATCTCAGTAAAGCACAAGCTATAAACGCAGAGTATGAGAAGTTGCTCTCATCTATTACTTTTGGTATAAAAAGTAATACTCAAGCAAGAAATTTGATAGCTCCAATAGCTAAAGGTATTAGTGCTAAAAAGCTAAAAATTGCAGATAGTAGTGGTAAGAAGCATTTTGATATTATGATTACATCTGATATTCAAAGAGCTTCTTCTTACGGCTTCACTTTAGCTCGCTCAGCGATAAGTATAACTATCAAAGACAGTACAGGCGCAGTTATAGGCTCAAATAAATTAAATTTAACAGGACAATCAAGCCAAGGCTTTGGTATTGCAAAAGAGAATGTAGCTCTCAAACTTAATGCTTTAATAGCCAAAGAGGGAATAGCTGAGGTTATAGGCTTAGAAATCTAGTTTCCTTTGTATTTACCTCATTTTGTTATAATTACACCATAGATAAGTATAAGAAAAGCCAATCTTGTTGCGAAGCAAGCGCGGAAAGTTATGGGTCTCTTGTAGATCGCCAGACTGCCGACGTATTTATATCTCCCCATTTTCTATATCTATCTTAATTTTAAACAATTGTAAATTTCTGATTTATAGTTGCAAATTAACATGGAGAAATATCATGAAAACTCTAATTTACACAATACTATTCTTTTTAACCATTAATAGTTTGTATGCTCAAGAAGTTCAAGACATAAAGAGTGCTGATAAAGAGAGTTCAAGCTCAAAAATCACTCTAACAAGCCTTGCTTTTGCTAAAACAGACAAAATTATTCCAGGGATTACACTGGATTTGACTCCTGTACAAGAGAAGTATAAAAAATTTCAAGTGACATTGGCACATAATCTGTTTAAGTCTCTTGGTTCTTCTGATGAAAGAGAAAATCCAATGGAAACAGCACTTTATGCACAAATGAATTTTAGATTTTAATAATTAAAGTTAGTGCTAAATATGCTTAAAGTATATTATATTTACCTCTAACACATCGAACATAACATTTACCTGCTCTGTTTGTCTTGTATGTTTGACCATTTTTAAAGTCAATATTAAATACAGTTAAAGTATTTGAGGATATATTTGGTGAAGCTGACCAATAATGATAGGCTTGAATATTTTTAAATCCATCCCTTATAGCTGGATTATATTTTTTTTGATCTACTATAGATCTTAACTCTTTTATTCTTGGTAAGTACCAGTCATTATATCCTCCAAAAACTAAACGACGACAGTAGTGTTTAGCATCTTTACGATTTTTCTTTATAGTTTTAGTATCAATATTATCTTGCCACATCAAGCCTGTGCTCTTATCAATGACTATCTCTTTTGAATCATCTCTTTCTAAGGCTATATCTAACTTAGGTTTCTCTATGTTTTCTGATATATTTGATGGTTTATCTAAACGTATTTCATAGGAAAATAGTGTAATTGTAATTAGCATAAGTTGTAGCAGAATTTTTGTCATACATGACTCTTTTGTATCTGATTTTTTTTGTATTATATCAATAAGATTAAGAGATACTCCTTCATTTCTAGTTTATTTACTACAAAAAGATACAATTTCATTACTTAAACAAAAGGTAGTGAGGGTAATGATTTCTAAAATAGATGAGATAAAAAAAGAAGTAGCAAAAGTAGTTGTTGGACAAGAGAAGATGATTGATTCTCTTCTTATAGCACTAATGTGTGAAGGGCATATTCTTATAGAAGGTGTTCCAGGACTTGCAAAAACAACAACGGTAAATGCACTATCAAAAGCACTAGGTTTAAACTTCAAACGTGTTCAGTTTACTCCTGACCTTTTACCATCAGATATTTTGGGTGCAGAGATTTACGACCCTCAAAGTAATCAATTTAAGATTAAAAAAGGGCCTATCTTTACAAACCTTCTTTTAGCAGATGAGATTAATCGTGCTCCTGCAAAAGTACAATCAGCATTACTTGAAGTTATGCAGGAAAAGCAAGTTACTTTAGGTGACACGACTTTTAAACTAGACCCACCATTCTTTGTAATGGCTACTCAAAATCCAGTTGAACAAGAG
>JAGGWO010000169.1 GCA_021157485.1 Sulfurimonas sp.
CCATACTAACTTTGCTCAGTGCTGCTTTTACTTCTATACCCATACTCTTAGCTTTTTCTAAGACATCTTTAGAAGCAATTCCTAGCTCGTCTGCAATTTCTTTAACGCTAACTTTATCTGTCATCAGTGATGATCTCCTTTAGTTTGTTCATAAGTTTGTCTTTTTCACCACTTCTGCATTGTCGCATAAGTGCTTTAGAGAGTTTTTTCTCTTCTTTAAGACAGTTTTTACATACATAAAAACTTCTACCTCTTCCTTTAAACTTATCTAGATTCCCATCAATGCATTGAATTCGGAGTAGATTAGCCTGTGAATCTCTTTGCCTACATGAGATACACATTCTAAGAGGTATATGAAAAATTTCCGCCATTATATCTTAATCTTACTTTATTTAATAGGCTTATCGCTCTATTATTAAACCATTATTATCAAAATCCAAAACTTTCACTTCAAAGTCTGGAAATTTCTGATTAAATTTATTGGCAATCTGTGCTGCATCATCATCATATACAAGGGAAAAAAATGTTGATCCACTTCCTGAAAGTGTACTCATTAAGGCTCCACTCTCATAAGCAACTTTTTGAACAGAAAAAAGTTCAGGAAGCATCTTCATTCTGGCTTTTTGATGAAATCTATCTTGAGTTGCTAACTTTAACATCTCCCAATCTTCATTAAAAAATGCTGCAACAGTTAGTGCTGTATGAGAAAGATTATATACTGCGTTTTCTTTAGAGTATGACTTTGGCAGTAATATTCGTCCTCTTGCAGTATTCATCTGTTTATTTGGGATAACGACAACAGCTTTTAGATAATCCGGAAGATGTTTTCTTTGGGAAAAAACTTTATTTTTTTCGACCGTTGCTGCATTAAATCCACCCATTACTGCTGGTGTAATATTGTCAGGGTGTGATTCATATACAAGAGCATGATTTAGTATTCTACGTTTGGAAACTCTAATCCCTGCTGCTTCATGTGCACTGGCAATAGCTGATACTATCACAGCTGATGAACTGCCCAGTCCTCTTGACATTGGAATAGAGTTATAAAAAGTAAATTTAAAATTTTGTTTCTTTTTAGTTAAACGAAGATAGTGGTCATTAAAGATGCTAACAAAAAGGTTATTTCCCTTTAGTCTAGGATTATTTTCACCTTCACCTTTAATACTTACACTGAAAAATTTAGATTGATGAAACTCTACTCTGTTACGAAGGTCTACTGCTAAACCTAAAGAGTCAAAGCCTGGTCCAAGATTTGCACTAGTTGCGGGTACACTTACTGTCACGAATAGTTCCTATCCAACTGCTCCTATCATATAGAGCGGCGTTGTATTTGTTGTAAACTCATTATAATCAAGTACATCTGGAAGCTGAAAATTGACTTCTGGCACTATTTCTAACTTTTGAGTTTTTATTTCTGATAGAATTTTAACAAAACATAACTTTCCAATCGCTTTTATTGGGGTGTTTTTGTTGAATTTAAATGCATCTGTTGCATAAAGTGGTATATTTTTTAAAATACTCATAGATTTTAAAAATATATATGCAACTTTTATAGCCATAAAGCTTCCTGGACCGTTCGCATAAAAGAGTCTATTTACACTATATTTTTGAAATATATCAGAGTAAATTATTGGTAAGACATCTGAACTTTTTTTTTCACTTGTAATGGTATCTATTAATTTAGAGTTTTCATAAATACCAATTTGAATAGGGGAACTTAGAGCGACAAGTAAAACATCTACACTTTTAAGCATATGCTTTTTCTAACTCCGCAGTTTTTGCTCCAACAAGTTCTACAACTTCATAGTTATCTGTATCTTTTAAAAGTTTTAATGTTAGTTTATGATTTAAGTCATGACTGCCAGCCATAGCTTCATAGTTTCCAATAAAGTTCATTCCAATTAAGCTCATATCACCTATTGCATCTAAAATTTTATGTCTTACAAACTCATCTGGGAATCTTAAACCTTCAGGATTTAAAATTTTTTTCTCATCTAAGACTATTGCATTTTCAAGTGAACCACCAAGTGCTAAACCTTTTGAACGCAAGTATTGAACCTCATGTAAAAATCCAAATGTTCTCGCACGTGAGATCTCATTTTTATAACTCTCTTTTGTAAAGTTCAAAACATACTCTTGTTGATTAATAACTGGATGAGGGAACTTAATAGTAAAGTCATATTTCAAATCAGGTGCAGGTGATAATTTCACATACTTTTCACCTTCTCTAACCTCAATCTCTTTTTTAATACGCATGATTTTTTTAGGTTTATCTAACTCTTGTATACCTGCTTCATCTAAAAGCATGCAGTAACTAGCACTACTCCCATCCATAACAGGAACTTCATCAGCATCTACTATTACTCTTAAATTATCAATTCCGTAAGCATAAACAGCAGATAGTAAATGCTCAATCGTTGAAATTATATGAGAATCTTTACCAATCACCGTTGCCATTTTAGTATCTACAACATTCTCAGGAATTAGAGGTATAGAAACATCTACATCACTTCTATAAAAAACTATACCACTGTTTGATTCTAATGGCTCTAAAATCAATCTCACAGGAGAGCCTTTATGTAAACCGATTCCTACTAATTCTACAGATTTTTTAATAGTTGTTTGATACATATTGTTTGTCCTTAATCTCTTCTAATAATCTCTTTAGCATTTTTAATAATATCATTGATATTTAACTTAATCCACTGCTTATCCATCCACTCTTGAGGACGAACTTCTATGCCTTGAACTAAAACACCAAAATGTAAATGGTCACCCATAGCATACCCACTTTTTCCAGTCTTTGCTATAGTCGCACCACTGTTAACACTATCTTCGCTATTTACTTGTACGCTTGAGCAGTGTCCATACAATGTATACAGACCTAATCCATGATGAATAATTGGCATATTTCCATACAAACCATTAAAGTCACTAAAAACCACTTCTCCACTATTTTGCGGTCTTATATCTGCCATTGCATTACTTGCTAAGTCTAGACCTAAATGATACGACTCACTAATGTAAGAACCCTCATATGAGTACTTTCTATGATCACCAAAAGTTGCTACAACCTGTGCATTTTTAAGTGGATACATTTTATTTATCTTAAATGTATCAATTTGAGTATCTTCAACTTTTGAAGTAATCTCATGAATTAATTTCTCATTCTTAGCTCTTACATCTTCATTTATAATTTTAAACTGTTCTAGAGAACCAGTTACTCCCTCGGTCTCTTCAAACTCTTCTGCTAGTTCAGCTATTTTTCCTTTTAAAAACTTATCACTTATTTTAATGTGTGAAACTTTATAATTTTTCTGCTTTAGGTAAAAAGGTATATATGACTTAGAAATATTTCCAGCACTATCTTTAGCCACTACTGTTGCTTTAAAGCTTGTGTCCATCACTGGCCATGCAACTAGTGAGATGTAATATCCCTCTTTATAAAATGGTTGTGGCTTGAATCTTTTTTTATTATTTGATTGAATATATATCTCATCAATATTTTCATCAGCTACTTTAAAAATAACAAGAGCAGAACCACCACGTGAGATCTTATATGAATTACTTACGATACTAAGTTGTGGTTTTTTCTTGTCCACCGTCAGCTCAAATATTTTTTTTGTACTGTTTCCATTTAATAAGTTCCATTTACTTCCATCTTGCGCTTCTACAATAACTTGAATACTTTTATCTTTCATAGAGTGAGTTCCTCGAGGAGGCTTCACTTCAATTTTTATAGATTTCTCTGGAGTTACAAACTGTTCATATTCTAAGCTCTTTTCATCACTTGAAGTTTTTAACGTAACACGATACATTTTAATTCCACTTGCATCATCTATCGTAATATTAAGTGGTTTTTTAAGATTCCAGTAACCATTGTTTTCTAATGAAATTCTTGGTGCATTTCTCTCAAACGTTTCTGAAAAATACACATAAAGTGCTCCAACTACTATTAAAACTGTTATTAATACTCCACCGATAGGAGATTTTTTCTTTCTATAACCCAAATTATATTTCCTTATTTATTAATTTTAAAACTTCATTATCATTATTTTTTAAAATAGCTTTCTCTACATATGGAAGGCTTAGAGCCTCTTTAATAATTTCACACGCTTCACTCATATCTGCTCCTGATGACTTCAAATCATCATCACTTATTACAAACTGAGCAGTTTTTGAAGCATCTGTTAAAATCATACTTGAAAGCATTATTGCTTTTAACCTAAGAGTAGAGAGTGAAACTCTATTCATTATAGACTTATTACACAATTTGTAATCAGCACCCTGCTGTATCAACTCACTAACATCAGCAAAAATTGTGCCATTAACATCACTACTTATAAATCCATCAAATCTCTGTAAAAGCCCTGCGTACAATGCTGTAGCCATTTTAGTGTTTATAGTTATATCATTTAATTTGAATAAGTTATAGAGAGACTCTGTTTCTAAGTCTAAATCTATCGCTAAGTCAGCAGAACTTGGAATAATATCTCTGAGTTTATCAAACCACGGTAAAAAAGAGAGTCCATTATCTATAGTTTGTGATTCACTAACTATTGAAACCTTTTTATGCAATCTAAGTATATGTGTATAAAGTGCACTAGCATCAGCAAATGAGTTACTATTTGTGAGAATAACAATATGTTTGGCTTTATCTATTGCTTCTAGTGAAATCACGCTTTAAGCCCCTGAATCATCTTTTATGGAATTATATACTATAAACTATTTCCTTCCTATTTCCTATTCATTTTATACACATAAGCAAGAAC
>JAGGWO010000015.1 GCA_021157485.1 Sulfurimonas sp.
AAACTACTAGAGAAACAAAAAGCTGGTAAGAAACGTATGAAGTCTATAGGAAAAGTTCAACTTCCTCAAGAAGCATTTATGTCCGTTTTAAAGATGGACTAACTAGTTTAATTATGAAATGTATGATGTGTGAGAGTTTTTCACTCACTCACATCTGCAACTCCTGTCAAGAAACCTTTCTAACTCCATCAATTTACAAACGCAAAATTTACAATAACATTGAAGTCATCTCTTTTTACAAATACTCCGAAATTAAAAAACTTCTTCATACAAAACATACAGACTTAGGTTTTTACATATACTCAATACTTGCACAAAATAGTTTTAAAAAATTTGCCCAAGAGTTTGAATTTAAAAATCCTATTACATCTGTAGCTATTGATGATAATATTTTAAGTGGCTACTCACATACCGCTCTACTAAACAATGAGTTAAAAAGTAAATATATAAAACCAATTCATTCTAAACTAAGAGCCAACAATAGCATATCTTATTCTGGGAAAAGCAGAGAGTTTAGACTCTTAAATCCAAGAAATTTTACACTGAAAAACTTTGCAGGCAATGAGCTAGTGCTTGTTGATGACATCATTACAACAGGCTCAACACTAACTCAAGCAATTCAAACTATGCAACAAAATGATAAAGAAGTTCTCTTTTGTCTAACATTAGCCGATGCTAGTCTAAAATAACTTTTTAAAAAAATTATTTAGCTCTTTTGTAATGGCTTTCTCTGCCTCTTTTTTAATTAATTTTTCGGCATCTATTTTAACTTTTGGAGAGGTTACGTTTCCAGTTAAAGTTATTACTATCGGATTCCCATTTGCGTTTATATCTATCTTAGAGTTTATCTTTTTAGTTTTAGAATTCAACTTAGTATTCTTGGTTTTTATAGAGGATCTGTTTGATTTTAAATCAAGTGAAGCAACTATATTTTCTTTTTTTATATCAGCTTTTACATTACCTTTAAATCTCTCTTTATAAAGATCAGTATGAGCATACTGTTTAATAAGAGTTAGCATTTGATTTTTAGTAAACTTACCATCTACTAAATCAGCTTTCATGACACCTTTCTCTTTTGCTAAGTTGTAATCTAAAGTTCCAACCAAAGTTGATTTAAACACTTCAGGATACATCAATATATGAAGTGCATCAAGAGTTTGAATTGATTTTAAGTCAGTATGAAAATCATCGTTATGAAGAGTAGCATCTATTTTACCACCTGCAATTTTTGAGTGTATAGTTAAATCTAAATCTTTAGCCTTCTTAAACTCTCCATTGACAGATATACCACCTCGAAGATGCCTCTGTGATACAAAAAAGAGTCTCTCAAGGCTTTTTACATTAACTAGATAATCTGTAGCGATAGAGCCATCTTTCATATTAAAACGTGCCTGCTTAACATCGAGTGTTACAAGGTTTGAATTAAAGTCAACTTTCGTATCCGCAACACTGCCATTTAGCTTTGTAGTAGTTTTCATGTTAAATGTAGTTTTAGGCATTTTAGATTTAAACTCATAAGTTTTACTCATATACTTTGAATCTAACAGACCATTTTCTACTCTAGATACTACTAAACCTTTTAAAGTATCAGCTCTTGCATCACTTATATCAATATCTAAGAAAAGATTTCCATCTGTGTAGTGAGGCTGTTTAACCATATAAAGAAGCTTTTGCAGTTTTAGATGTTTAACAGTTGCGTTTACGGTTGCAGGTTTAAAATCTTTAAGCGTAATGTTAAACGCAGTCTCTGAACTCGCTACGTCACTTTTGCCATTAACTTTTAGATTATCTTTTGTTCCTTTCGCTGTTCCATTCAATTTAAACGCACCTCTTACATCTGCGTTTGTAATCGGTTTTAAAACTGCTAACTCTTCTATATTAAGTCCATACTTTACGTCAAGAGTTAAAGGCTGAGGAGTTATAGTTCCAGAAGATGTAATCTTGGCAAGATTAGAATTTAGTTTATATACATAATTTACATCATCACCTTTTAGCTTTGCATCTAAATTCATATTAAACGCAGTTCTTGGAATGACTACATCAAAATCACTCTTCATTAACTTAGTGTCTATTTTTCCCTTATGCGTTTGGAGTAAAATATCTCCGTCTAAAGCATGCGGAGTTATATTTTTAAAGTTCACATCTAAGTCTATATCTGCACTTGCATAAGGTTTTTGACCACCAAGTTCAAGCAGTGATAGTAAATTAGCCTTTTTTACTTTTGCTATAATTGATGTTGGATTAAATTCAGTAAGTTCTATATGGTACGAAGTATCACTCTTTGCGATGTCACTGACTCCATCTATAGTTATAAACGCAGCATCTCCTCTAATAGTTCCATTAGTAAACACCCTACCCTTTAACTGAGCATTAGTTAAGCTTTTTAGTTCTTGCAGTGCTTTCACTTCAACTGAATAAGTCATATCAAAAGCTTGAGAAAACAGTGAATATGTACCTTTAATACTTATATTGTTATTTTTACTAAGCTCAAGAACTATCTCAAATTCACTCATATTAAGAGAAAAAGTAGTTAATTTACTCTCTAATTTAGTCTGTTGTTGAATTTTTGATTCTATTGTTGGCTTTAATAATCCATTACCAAAAGGTGTAAATGCAACAATATATACAGCTGCTAAAATAGTTATAAGAACTCCACCAAACCATGCTAAATACTTCATTATGCTCTCCAATTTCTAATTAAACAATAATACTCTATTTTTCATTCATTAACAACTTGATAGAACTAGACTAAAGTTAATTGCATAAAAAAATTCATATATTGCTTGACATTGTTACGCTCAATGTGTATAATAGTGTTATCTTTTTAGAAAAAGGAGTCTACAAACAATTATGTCTAAAGAAAAAACAGAAGAAGAATCTCTAGAAACCATAGAGGAAAATATAGAACAAGAGTTCAATGAAGCTGAGGCAGAAGCTGAGGCAGTTGAAAATGAGTTTGACCTTTTACAAGCTGAAATGGCTGAGCTAAAGGACAAATATGCTCGTGTGCATGCTGATTTTGATAATATCAAAAAAAGACTTGAACGTGAGAAATATACTGCGGTTGAGTACTCAAATGAGAAATTTGCAAAAGATATGATTCCAGTGATGGATTCACTTCAAGGTGCGATGAACTCAATTAATATAGATGCAGATAAAGCAGAACTTTTTGATAAGTTAAAAGAAGGAATTGAGCTTACACATAAGCAGTTTCTTACATCTTTAGAGAAACATGGTGTAACTATGGTATCTCATGATGAACCATTTGACCCTAACATTCATAACGCTGTTCAAAGCGTTGATAGTGAAGATGTTCAAAGCGGACAGATAGTTCAAACTTTTCAAACAGGTTATAAATATAAAAATAGACCACTGCGTGAAGCAATGGTAATTGTAGCAAACTAAGTTTTGCTATCTAGGTAGCAGATATAATTTTCAAAAAATTATATACTTCTACTAAACAAACAAATTAAAAGGAAATAAAATGAGCAAAGTAATAGGTATAGATTTAGGAACAACAAATTCATGTGTAGCAGTTTACGAGGGTGGTGAGGCTAAAATCATTCCAAATGCAGAAGGTAAGAACACAACTCCTTCGGTAGTTGCTTTCACAGATAAAGGTGATGTTTTAGTTGGTGACCCAGCGAAACGTCAAGCAATCACAAACCCAGAAAAAACTATCTCTTCAATTAAGAGAATTATGGGTCTAATGATGAATGAGGAAAATGCAAAAGCTGCTCACGATAAGGTAACTTATAATATCGTTGATAAAGATGGTTCAGCAGCAGTTGATGTAGCGGGAAAAATCTACACTCCTCAAGAGATTTCAGCAAAAATTCTTTCTAAACTAAAAGAAGATGCTGAAGCTTATTTAGGTTCAAGCGTAACGGACGCTGTTATTACGGTGCCTGCCTATTTTAATGATTCACAACGTAAAGCTACAAAGGATGCCGGTACAATTGCTGGTCTTAATGTTCTTCGTATTATCAATGAGCCAACTGCTTCTGCACTAGCTTATGGTCTAGAATCTAAAGCAGAAGAAAATGTACTTGTTTATGACCTTGGTGGTGGTACATTTGATGTTACTGTTTTAGAGATTTCTGATGGTACTTTTGAAGTTCTTGCAACAGATGGTAATGCGTTTTTAGGTGGTGATGATTTTGATAATAAAATCGTTGATATGCTAAATGATGAGTTTAAATCTTCTCATGGGATTGAACTTAAAAATGATAAAATGGCTCTTCAACGTCTGAAAGATGCAGCTGAAAGTGCTAAAAAAGAGTTAAGTTCAGCTACAGAGACTGAAATTAACTTACCATTTATCACTATGACAGAAGCTGGACCACAACACTTAGTTGTAAAGCTTACTCGTGCTAAGTTTGAAGGTATGATTTCTGAGCTTATTGATGAGACTATTGATCACATCAAAGTAGCAATGAAAGAGTCTGATTTAGATAACAATGATATCAAAGAGATTATCATGGTTGGTGGTTCAACTCGTGTTCCTGCTGCTCAAGAAGCTGTTTCTAAATACTTTGGTGGCAAAGACTTAAATAAAGGTGTTAATCCTGATGAAGTTGTTGCTGCAGGTGCTGCTATTCAAGGTGGTGTATTACGTGGAGATGTTAAAGATGTTCTTTTACTTGACGTTACACCTCTAAGCCTTGGTATAGAAACTCTTGGTGGAGTTATGACTAAGATTATTGAAAAAGGAACTACAATTCCTGTTAAAAAATCTCAAATTTTCTCAACTGCAGAAGACAACCAGCCAGCTGTTTCTATCAGCGTAGGTCAAGGTGAACGTGAGTTTGCTAAAGATAACAAATCTTTAGGTCTGTTTGAGCTTGGAGATATTCCAGCTGCACCACGTGGTGTTCCACAGATTGAAGTTACATTTGACATAGATGCAAATGGTATCTTAACAGTTAGTTCAACTGATAAAGGAACAGGTAAATCTCAATCAATCACTATCTCTGGATCATCTGGACTAAGTGAAGAAGAGATTAACAAAATGGTTCAAGATGCAGAAGAGCATAAAGCTGCTGATGAAGAGAGAAAAGCAATGGTTGACTTACGTAACCAGGCTGATGCACTTATCGCTCAAACTGAAAAATCAGTAGAAGAGATGGGTGATAAACTCGAAGCTGAAGAAAAAGCTAAAATTGAAGCTGCGGCAACTGACTTAAAAGAGACTCTAAAAGATGAATCTGCTACTAAAGAGCAGATTGAAGAGAAAGTAAAAGTACTGACTGAAGCTGCACATAAAATGGCTGAAGAGATGTACAAAAAAGAGCAAAACCCTGAAGCTGCTGAAGCTGATGCGAAGAAAAAGAAAGACGACGAAGACGTAATAGACGCAGAGATAGAATAAAGTTTATATATCTTTAGCACAATGGTGAGAGAGTAGTAATACTCTCTCATAAAACCCCTCATAAAATTTAGAAAGATTCCTGTATAATCATCCATCCAATTCAGGGAATTCTTTTGACATATAATCAAATAAAAATGGCTATCTATGCCACATATCTTACTAACTACTACGGTTTTAAACTAAAAAAAGCAATTACACCCCAAGAAAAAAAATCTCTTAGAATCGATTATGCTAAAACGCTACTTGATAAACTAAAATTAAATGTTAAAGTTATTAACGAAGAAAAAATTCCAAAAGATGGTCAAGTTTTACTCGTATCTAATCACAGAAGTGTAATTGATCCATTAATTATTGAAATAGCTTTACAAAACAGTGCTCTATTTGGTCACTGGATTTCTAAAAAAGAATTATATAACTCTTTCTTTTTTGGTGTTTTTGTAAGAAATGGTGGGGCTGTACTGCTTGATAGAGAAAAATCAAATATGAGCAGTTTTTTTACAGATATAAAAGCCTGTACAAAAAAAGGTGACTCTATTTTTATTTTTCCAGAAGGAACTCGTAATAAAAGTGAAAAAGATTTAGGAGAATTTAAAAGTGGTTCTCAAATAATAGCAATAAAAAATCGTTTAAATATACTCCCTATTTATATACGCTCCAATGCTAACAACCAACTCATGTCTTCGCTAAAAGATGGAAAAAACGAGATAACAATTGAGATAGAAATTGGGGATATCATTGAATATAAAGATAAATCAGCGACCCTTGAAGATGCTTATAAATCACAGTTCAATTTAAAGTGATTTATAAGTATTAGCCATTGGATTATTTATAGTATTTGAAATCCTCTTTCGCTTTTTCTAAAGCTCCATAAAAATCCATTATATCTCCACCATACTTACTCTGAAATATTTCTGCAGCTTTTAAGCTTGAAAAAGCATATTTACTAACTTTACTCATAGTTCCTTTTTTCTTGCTGCCAACAACATAATAAGCCTCTAAAACAGGTATCATTTTCAAAGTTGTAACATCTACAACTTTTGGATTTTTAAGCTCAATACCCTCACCTAAATGATCTGAGAGACAATGAAGTGAGCAGTACTGGTACTCTTTTTCATTATACGTAGCAGAATAACTTGTTTTATAAAATTTAACTAAATCCATTCCACACATAACACAATATCTCTTATTCTTTCCATCTTGAACTAACGTAGCATCTTTTTCATCTACAGTTTGGAACATTTTATATTTTGATTCTGACTTTTTAACTTCATCTTTTTTTAGTGTCTGTAAAGGTTTAGTTTGTTCTTTAATTTGAGGTGTTTTCTCAGCCGCACAACCAACAAGCAGTAACGATACAACTAAATAACTAAATATTTTATACATATATGTTTTCCTTAGTAAAATTAAATGATATCTGTATATTATAATAAAATTGATAAATACTACTATAATTACATAAAACAAATAGGTTAAAATATGAATCGTCTAAAACATTACCTTAAAGAGATTGCTATATTTATCGTCGTAATGACAATATTTGCAAATATCCTCAGCATATATAAAAGCTCTGATTTAAATAATGAAGCATTAACACTCAACTCTATTACCCTTATGAATAATGAACTCTACTCTTTTAAAGAAGATAAACCGATACTAATACATTTTTGGGCTACATGGTGTCCTACTTGTAAGTTAGAAGCTTCAAACATAGAGATGATATCTAAACAGTATGAGGTTATTAGCGTTGCGGTTAACTCTGGCTCAAATAAAGAAATTCAAAACTATTTAAATGAGCATGGTTTTACTTTTAAAGTTGTAAATGATCAACAATCAATATATTCTAGCGAATTTAAAATTGCAGCTTTCCCAACTACATTCATATATGATAAAAATAGAGATTTAGTTTTTAGTGAGGTTGGTTATACTTCAACGATAGGATTATATTTTAGAATGTGGTGGGCAGGATTGTAACATGCATATTTTCCTCTAAGAGGAAGGCTTTACAGGAAATCATTTAGTGATTTTCTGCATAAGTGTTTTAACACAAAAGTAACATGAGCAATCCAAGCAATCACTAAGTGGGCTTTTGCTCACTTAGTGAAGAGATTAAAAGACTTAATCTTTAATATCAACTTCGTAAGCTTTACCTGATAAAGGAACCCATGGACGTTTAATATGTCTTGGACGACGTAACTTATCACTAGAGTTAAGAGGACGAGTTAAATCATCTCTCCAACCTTGGTAAATTTTAAAGTTATTTTCATAGTTAACATAAATATCACCTATTTTATCACCAGCTTGAGCAGGCTCTAAAATAACTTTTTGGTGCCAACAATGCATACCAGAAATTGGATCTGGGTGTGCAGCAGCAACAGCATTTTGCCATGAACCACTTAGACCATCCCACCAGATATTTCCAGAGTCACGGTTATACTCAGCAAATCTGTCAGTATGGAAAGGTGTAATACCTTTAACATATTTAAGTTTACCTTCTTTGCCATCCATCTGAATTTCAGCAGTTGGAACACCGAAACTATTGATTCCACTTGTTCCATCATAATCTTCAATTTTTATTTGACCAGCAGTTGTACCAACATTTTCTGGTGAATGAGCCATAAATTTAGGATCGTTCATATTACGGGTCACTGGTTGAGAATCAACTTTGCCATCTGTAACACCATTAGGTATAGTAATAGAGTTTACAAGTTTCCATCTACCACCATGGTGTGAACAAGCAAGAGTTCCTGGAAGAACACCCTCTGTTGGCACAGCCATAGCTACAAAATAACCTGATTCAAGACCTGTAACACTATCTGTAATTCTTACACGAATTGAATCACCACGTTTGAAACCTTGACGCTTAGCATCTGGAGTTGAAATCCAAATTGGGTCATGATTTTGTGAAATTTCCATAAGGTGCTTACTATTAGCAGAACGTGTATGGATATTGTACGGTAAACGGAATACAGTATTAAGCGCATACGAATCTTTTTCTGTCATGTAAGAGTGATCTACATGAGAAACGATTTGTGGCATTGCTTTTTTCTCTTCCGGTGTTCTTGGATAGAATGGGATAGCATACTCTGGCCACTTCCAATCATCTGCTAACCACTCACAGAAAAAGTCAAGTTTCTTATCAAGTGTTGCAAATCCTTCCATTACTTGACCATCAATCTCAATAGCAACTGGTTTTTTGTTATCTTTATACTTGTTATCACCGTGATGATCTTCAGCATAGATAACACCCGTTCTTTTATCCTTAGACAGATCACGTTTGTCATATTTATGACCATGAGAAATAAGGTTATTACCATCAAATTTAGCAAGTTTTTCTTGTGCAGAATAGATTTTATTTTCTTCCATCCAAGCACCATGGTCTCTCATATACTCATATACTGGGAATTCAGCATTTGCGTATCTTTTATCTGAAGTTGCAGTAGCCTTAAGGTTTGGTAAGTTATCACCAAACGCAGCATCATACCACTCAGCAATAGTTACTGGAGTACCTGGAGTCTTTTTAGATTCCCACATAGATTTAATAGTTTTAGTTTTAGCAGCGTCAAGGAAGATATCACCTTTAGGGTCAATGTAGTTAACACACATATCAAACCAGAACTCATTCTCTTCCCAAACTTCACCAAGACCAGCTTTAATGTGAGCTTCAAGAGTAGCACGAGCAGGGTTATTAGGTTTCCATCCAGATTTCTCTAAAGCGACTCTCATAACTGGTTGACGGAATGAAGTCCATCTTGCAGGCATAGTAGCTTCAGAGTGCTGATCGTGTCTCTCACCAGCTAAACCAACAGGAAGAATATAATCTACATACCAGTTAGTTTCAGACCATGTTGGAGACAAGTTGAACGTAAGTTCCATTTTAGACTCATCTTTAATAGTCTCAATCCATCTGAAACCATCTGGATTAATCCAAACTGGATTATACATACGAGGAATCCAAACAGAAAGTTTTGTAGGAACATTTAATCCTTTAGCTTTCCATTTATCTTGCCACTCAGTATCTGCAAGTAAATGTGGAAGTAAGAATGACATCTCATAAGTTGACAGAGGCCATTCAGGCGGCCATGAAAGTTCATTCCAAGTATCAATCTTAGGAATATTTGATCCACGTTTACCTTGACCTACAGTTGCAGAACCACCTTTACCAGCTACAGAAATAACATGGAAGTGGTGGAAGAAAGTTCCACCCTCAGGACCGATAGCACCACGAAGAGCGATTGGTAAGAAACCTGTACGACCACTCATCCAACCACCACGGTTACCAGCAGCAGATGCTCTCCAGAAGTATGAAGATATAGCTGTTCCAGCCCAGATGAACATATCATATAGTTCTTCTAATTTATATGCAGGAACACGAGTCTCTTTTGATACGTGATCTAAAGTATATGGAGTATATAGCTCTTGAATCGTATCTAAGAATGCGTCAAAATCATTTTTAGTTGGAACTTTAGAGATATAACCCTTTTGTACCATATATTCTAAATAAGCTTTGTTATCTAAGAATACTTCCCAGTTCATCCACTTCTTAACGAAATCTCTATTAACTTTACCTTCATTTAGAATTCTCTGAGTTAAGTAAAGATAGATTAGAGCTTCAGTACCAGGCCATGCTGCAATCCATAAGTCAGCCATACCAGCAGAGTTAGACATACGAGGGTCCATAACTACAAGTTTAGCACCCTTAGCTCTTGCATCAGCAATAAATGAAGCTGATTGTTGAAAGTAGTGACCAGCATCAGCAGCATGAGAAGAGTTAAGAAAGATTAATTTAGCATTAGCCCAATCCGGAGAACTTCTATCATCATTTGCCCATTGGATAGTCGGAGTACGACCACCTGCAGAACAGATATTTGTATGTGAATTGAAACAATCTGAACCGAGTGTATGCCATACTTTACCAGTAAATCCATTCTCATTTGGACGACCAACGTGGAACATTACTGATTTTTTAGATAAATCATCACCAACTCTAAGCGTGTCTCCCATCTTCTTACCGATAGTAGTCATAGCTTCATCCCAAGTAGTACGAACCCATTTACCTTCACCACGAGCAGAACCAGCAGCTCTTTTTAATGGAAATGCAATTCTATCTGGATCATACATTTGAGATTGTGTAGCGTAACCTTTTGCACAGTTACGGCCACGAGAACCCGGGTGCAATGGATTACCCATATACTTTTTAACTGTAAAAGTTTTTTTATCAATCCAAGCTGTTAAACCACAAGATGCCTCACAGTTTGAACATGCTGTTGGAACGATCATATAGTCATTAACTTCAATTCCATCAGGATTATCTTCGCTTCTAACACCTTTACGGTCAATACCACCGCGTTTCCAGTCATTTCCATCTAACTCTTTAAAGTCAGCCCACTCTTCCATTGGAGGATAGAATGATAATGAATCTGGAGTATTTGTAAATTTACTTTGCTCTACTGATTCAGCCAGTGCATCTGTTGTAAATACACCCTTAGCAATAGCGGCACCTGCAACACTAAATGCAGCACCTTTTAAAAATGTTCTTCGACTTTGTAAATACATTTATATTTTCTCCCTAACTCATTGGTAATAATTGTGGAATCATTAGCCAAACATGTTTAACTAAAAATAATCCTACTAGTGCTAAAATGGCAGCTAGTTTTAAAATCGATGCAGATTTGCTTGAACGACTAAGTACGATAAGTAATATTGGTAATAAATATGCTATCCATTGTCCTAACCAGAACATTACAGTATATGGTCCATCACCTTTAATATACTCTAAAACTGCTGCAACTTCTTCTGCTTTCATTGGTCCAAATACATACTCTGACATATATAGTATAAATGACATAAAAGCGCTTAAAGCTAATATGTTTGACATACTTCTATTTGCTTCCCAACTTAGTTTTCCACCAAATACAAGAATCATAAATGCTGAACCCGAAAGTAGAGCTGCAAAAATCATCTGTGCTGACTCAGTCGGCATTTGCCATAATTCACGTGCTGTACACTGAGACATAAGAGCTGCAGTATAAAGTGTAACAGGAACTGCAAGAGCAACTACCCACACTAATACTTTATCAAACGCAGCGTCATCTTTCTTGATAAAAGATAAAAATGCCAATAAGAAAAGTAAACCAACAAAGACAGTTGCCATCCAAGCACCAACAGTAATTGCTGAAGTTAGGTGAGGATAGAAAAATATATGCCACATTCTAAATGGTTGATGTAAGTCCGCAAGTGTAAATAGTAAGAATATATGTATGAATATAATAGATACTATAGTTGTAGGAAATCTTAATTTACCAGCTTGATCCGGATACTTCTTAAGAAGTAAGAAAAGCATAAAAATAACACCTGTTCCGATACTTTTTGCCCACATATTTACTGTAACTAACCAAGGCCAAACTGTGCCTGGTAATGCCACATCTAAAGTTACTATAGCATTTGTAGCTGCTAAAATTTCATGTGCTGCCATTAGTGGTGTCCTCCTACTGGAAGTGTAGTTATTTTGTTAAATAACTGATGCCCATCAACTCTTTGAGAAGCTAAAGGATTAAGGTTAACGTTACCACCACCAACATAGAAGTGATGAGGATTAGTTCCCTTCTCAGGTTTACGTACTTGAACTCCGCCTTGATTCTTCATGATATACTTAGAAATATTAGATTTTGGATCATCTAAGTCACCAAATATATTTGCTTGAACCGGACATGCAACAACACACGCTGGCATCATAGATGAAGCGATACGGTGAGCACAGTAAGTACACTTATCAGCAGTTTGAGTTTGTGGGTCAATATAGATTGCACCATAAGGACAAGCCATAACACAACCTGCACAACCGATACATCTCTCTTTGTCGATATTTACAATTCCATTATCTAAATAATGAAGTGCAGATACTGGACAAATTCTCTCACATGGAGCATTCTCACAGTGATTACAACGAAGAGGTGTAAATGTTCTCTTCGTTTCTGGGAAAGTTCCAACATCTACATACTTAACACGTAATCTCCATGTACTTAGTGGAACTTCATTCTCCACTTTACATGCGATCTCACATCCTTTACATCCCATACACAGATGTAAATCAACTAGGAAACCTAATTGCATATATTCTCCTTTTAGCCTATTTTTAATGGCAAATTTAAGATTTATAACTATCGCTAATATATTTTAAAACTAGCCCTTATACTTGTGTACAGGGTTGTTTCACTGTGTAAATATTAGCTAAGAAAACTTAAACTTGTTATAAATGTGTGACAATTTTTTGATAATATTTTTTGTATGGGTAGATTTGGAAAACTTATATTTAATTGGTTTTAATCTATGAAGAAAGGAATTAAATTGAAACAGTATACGTCAAATCAATGACGTATAAATTTATTATTATTTAGTTAATCTCACTCTGACAGACTGTTCGTGAGCAGTTAAGCCTTCAGTATTTGCAATAAGTGCACACTCCTCACCTATCTCATTAATTCCTTTTTTGCTAAATGCAATAATAGATGTTTTTTTCATAAAATTCTCAACGCCTAAAGGTGAGTAAAACTTTGCTGTTCCACCAGTAGGAAGGGTATGATTTGGCCCGGCAACATAATCACCTATTGCTTCTGGAGTATTATGACCTAAAAAGATTGCTCCAGCATGTTTAATAAGTGGTAAAAGCTCAAACGGAGAGTTTGTAGCAACTTCTAAGTGTTCTGGTGCGATATCATTCATAAGCTCAATTGCCTCTTCCATAGTGTCAGTTACTATGATGGCTCCACGTTCCTCTATTGACTTTCTAGCAATCTCTTGACGAGGCAGTTTAACTAACCAATTTTTTATCTCAATTTTTACCTCATCAGCTAATTTTTGTGAAGGAGTAATTAAAATAGAACTTGCCATCTCATCATGCTCTGCTTGAGAGAGCAGATCAATCGCTAAGTGATTTGCGTTTGCGCTATCATCTGCTAAAACACCTATCTCACTTGGTCCTGCAATCATATCAATGTTTACATCACCAAAAACCATCTTTTTAGCAGTTGCAACAAAGATATTTCCGGGTCCTGTTATCACATCAACTTTAG
>JAGGWO010000189.1 GCA_021157485.1 Sulfurimonas sp.
ATGGTATTGAACATATAATTCACGACACGAAAGTGTATGAGTTGGCAAAAGAAAAAATTCGTAAAAACTCATCATTTTGTAGTTTCTTCTCACGTATGAGAAGAGGGTATCTCTATAGTATTGCAAAAGAGCAGGGGTGTAATAAAGTTGCTCTTGGTCATCATTTAGATGACGCAGCAGAGAGTTTTTTTATGAACTTTATATATAACGGTCAGATGCGTTCTTTAGCTCCAAAATATACTGCCCAAAATGGTCTTGTAGTGATACGTCCACTTATTCAGATGAGAGAGCGTCAGCTCTCTGCGTTTGTAAAAGATAATGAGATTGAAGCGATAGGTGATGAGGCATGTCCGGCTATGCGTTTTGATGTAAAAATGCCACATGCAAGGGCAAATACTAAAGAGATGCTAGCTAAAATGGAAAAAGAGTTTCCAAGTCTGTTCACATCACTAAACGCAGCGTTTAAGAATATATCTGTAGATAGTTTTTTTATGGTTGAGGATTAATTCTCAACTTCTTCATATATAACAACTGTACCAGCTAAGAGATCGTGAAGACCGCGTTTATCTTTTCGAAATGCAACCATAATAAAGCCTATAAGTAGTGCAAGAGTAGAAACTATATATCCAAATGAACGAGTAACAGCTTGCTTGTTGTCAATATCCTCAAATGTTTTAGCATCTACGATTTTGATATGAAGAAACTTTTTACCAGGTGTAGCACCTCGCCATCTTTTCCAAAAAACCATAGTGACTACTAGAACTGAAACTTCAAATAGGAGTTCCCATTTTATGGATGTTTGTGGTTGCGTGTCAAGTGCATGGACATTTCCACTCATTGCCATTTGAATATTTTGTTGATATTGTGAGAAGTCAAACCAGTTACCATCACTTAAGAAGTAGATGACTATTGCAACTGGTAGAGCTAAAAAAAGAGTATCTAGAAATGAAGCATAGAAGCGAATCCAAAATCCGGCATATCTTACTTCATTCATAGAAATTTTACTTATACGTGGTAATTTGGTGCTTCTTGAGTGATGATAACATCATGAACATGAGACTCTTTAAGTCCAGCAGATGTGATTTCAACAAACTCAGCTTTTTCCCAGAACATCTCAATAGTTTCACTTCCGCAGTAACCCATAGATGCACGAAGTCCACCCATCATTTGGTGAACGATTCCAGCGATGCTTCCACGGAAAGGAACACGACCTTCAATTCCTTCAGGTACTAGTTTATCAGCAGCAGTTCCCTCCTGAAAATATCTATCATTTGAACCCTTTTGCATAGCGCCGATAGAACCCATACCACGGTATGATTTGTATTGACGACCTTGGAACATTATAGTATCACCAGGAGACTCTTCAGTACCAGCTAAAAGTGAACCAGCCATAACACATGAAGCACCAACAGCTAAAGCTTTTGAAATGTCTCCAGAGTATTTAATACCACCATCAGCGATAACAGGAACGCCATGAGGACGAGCGGCCTCAGCACACTCATCAATTGCAGAGATTTGAGGAACACCAACACCTGCAACTATTCTAGTAGTACAGATTGAACCAGGTCCAATTCCAACTTTAACTGCGTCAGCACCAGCTTCTATTAATGAAAGTACTGCCTCTTTTGTTGCAATGTTTCCAGCGATTACATCAACTTCCATAGTCTCTTTTATTTTTTTAACAGTATCTAGGATACCTTTTGAGTGACCATGAGCAGAGTCAAGAACTAAAACATCACAACCTGCATCAACAAGAGCTTTTGCGCGATCAAGTTGACCAACACCGATAGCACCACCAACAACAAGTCTTCCAAAAGAATCTTTGTTAGAGTTTGGATACTCAATTCTTTTTTTGATATCTTTAATTGTGATAAGACCTTTTAAGAAGCTATCTTCATCAATAATAGGAAGTTTTTCAATCTTATTTTTATGCATGATATCACCAGCTTCATCAAGGGAGATACCTTTTGTCGCTGTGATTAAAGGCATATGAGTCATTGCTTCACTTGCAAGCTTTCTCATGTCTTTTTCAAACCTCATATCACGATTTGTAAGAATACCAAGAAGTTTATTGTGTCCATCAACAACAGGAACACCTGAAATTTTGTATTCACTCATAAGAGCTTCAGCATCAGCCAAAGTTGCATCTGGGTGGACAAATATAGGATCTATAATAATCCCGCTTTCACTTTTTTTAACTTTTGTAATCTGTTTACACTGTGTCTCAATATCCATGTTCTTATGGATGATTCCGATACCACCAAGTCTAGCCATAGCAATTGCTGCGCGGTATTCAGTTACAGTATCCATAGCAGCAGAAACCATTGGAATTTTAAGAGAGATATTACGAGTAAGTTTACTCTCTAATGAGACCTCTTTTGGTAATACTTCAGAATATTGTGGTACTAATAAAACATCTTCAAATGTTAGTGCGCGTTTACGAATTCTCATGGGGTTCCTTTTAAAGTGGTATTGGTCTATTTATATAATTTCGCGATTATATCTTTTTAGTTGTTAAAAAGAGGTAAAATCAATTTCTTAAACTTAAATTTTATCCATTTATTGTGCTTTTAAGAACTAAAGTTGTAGTTCCTATACCAATGATAGGAGTACTACTAGAAGTATAGGTGGAGTAACTATCAACCCAAACTTACTGTATTGCCAGAAGCTTATGTTTACACCTTTTTTTTGCAGTGTGTGAAGCCAAAGTAGAGTAGCTAGAGAGCCAAACGGTGTCATTTTAGGACCTAAGTTACACCCAACTATATTGGCATAAATCATCGCTTGATTTCCAATATCTTGAAGTGCTATATCCATAACCATGATAGTTGGCATATTATTCATAAACGCAGATAAAATTGCACTAATAAATCCAGTTGAGACTACAGCAATTAGATCTCCTTGAGTATTTAAATCTTGCAATATAACTGTTAGGTAGTCAGTAAGACCTGCATTTTTAAG